>JBOHBY010000445.1:0-9277 GCA_050698635.1 Spirillospora sp. | reverse complement strand
GTTCCGTGCCGTCTGTGCAAAGGGAACCGGAGACGCTGTACGACCGGCATGGTGTGCTGGTGGTGCGCGTCGGTGACCTGGCGGTTAAGGCGCACCAGGCCGACCGTGAGCACGGGGCGCCGTTCCTCGAACGGATACGCGTGGCGGCCACTGTTCCGGCCGTCCTGGTCGGTCCGCTGGGCCCACCGCGCGACGTCGATGGGCGGACGGTCACGGTCTACCCCTATGGCGAGCCGGTGGATCCGCAGCAGAACCTGCCCTGGGAGGAGGGCGCGCGGCTTCTGGCGGCGCTCCATTCCGCGGCGGTTCCGGCAGATGCGCCGTCCTGGGGGCGTCCTACGCGCGTGGCGCGGCGCGTGTCGGAATTGGGGCACGGCCCCGCGGCGGACGAAGTGCGGCGCGCATTCACCACTCTTCCCGCATGGATACGCGGCGACGGCGAAAAGCCTCCCAAGACGGCCGGGCGTCTGATCCATGGAGACTGGCACCTCGGCCAGATGGTCCGCGCACAGGACGGGCAGTGGCGGCTCATCGACATCGAAGACCTCGGAACGGGCGACCCGGCGTGGGATCTCGCGCGTCCGGCGGCGCTCTACTCGGCGGGGGTTCTGCCGCCCGACGAGTGGGACCGGTTCCTGGGCGCGTACACGGAGGCGGGTGGCGCGGCCGTCCCGTCCAAGGACGACCCCTGGACGGCCCTGGACGTGCCCGCGCGAAGTCTTGCGATCCAGATTGCCGCCACGTGCGTCATATCCGCGGAAAGGGAGAACCGGCCGCTCGGCGGGCCGGAGCAGGCGATGGTCGACGCCTGCGGAAGAATATCGGCGGCGGGGGACGCGGCATGACGTGGCGCGAAACCTGCCCTACATTTAGCCTCTACCTGGGGATCCATACTGGAAGGAAGACAAGGCGATGCACTGCCCTAAGTGTCGTGGCGTGATGCGGACCTACACCCGCAGCGGAGTCCACATCGAGCAATGTGACAGCTGTCGGGGCATCTTCCTCGACTACGGGGAACTCGAGGCCCTGGCCCAGATGGAGTCGCAGTACCGGGCCGCCCCGCCGGCCGCGGGCGCGCCGGGATGGGGAGCACCGGCGGCGTCGGTGCACCACCATCACCACGGTCAGCGTCATCACCGCCCCTATGGCGGAAGCGTCTTCCACATGCTCTTCAGCACCTGACCGGCTCTTCACGAGCCGCCGGGCGACTTTGTTGGTACGGCCCGTCCCCTAGGTGGCGTCTAGGGGACGGGCCGCGCGCGTTTACAGGCGCGGGTCGACGGGCTCGGACTCCAGGGCCAGGACGGCGAAGACCGCCTGGTGGACCCGCCACAGCGGTTCGCCGCCGGTGAGCCTGTCGAGCGCCTCGATGCCGAGTGCGTGCTCCCGCATCGCCAGCGAGCGCTTGCGGCCGAGCGACCTGCCGCGCAGCCGTTCGAGGTTGTCCGGCTCGTTGTAGTCCGGGCCGTAGATGATGCGCAGATATTCCTGGCCGCGGCACTTGATACCCGGCTGAACCTTCCTGTCCTCTGGCAGCGGCCCCAGCGGCTTGACGACCATGCCCTCACCGCCCTGCGCGGTGAGTTTCTCCCACCATTCGGTGACGGCGGCCTCCGATTCCGGGGAGTTCAGGTCGACGGTCACCGAGCCCGTGCGCTGGACGAAGCCGCTCGGGTCGTGGTCGGCGAGCCGTCCGGCCATGGCCATGTGCCATTCGTGGTCGCGTGCGACGGCCAAGGCGCGGCCTTCTCCGGCGAGGATCTGGAAGGGCGCGAGCCGTAGGCCGGTCAGGCCGTCGACCGTCCAGCAGTAGCGCGCGTAGGCGTCACGGAAGCGGGACGCGTTGGCGGCGCGCCGGTCGATGTGTTCTCTGAGGCCGCCGACGTCGAGGCCACGTCCCTCCGCACGCGTGAGGAGGTCGGATGCCACGGGCAGAGACGCACGGGCCGCCGCACCAGTGGCGGCGTACTGCGTGCGGATGAGATCCATGGCTTTGGCCGACCACGGCAGCAGTTCGCTGTCGATGACGAGCCATCCGGTGTCGAGTTCTTCCCAGAGCCCTGCGGCGCCTATCGCGGTACGGACCCGGTCCAGTACTTCGGCCGTGCGCGACGGGTCTCGGAAGAAGGAGCGTCCGGTGCGGGTGTAGATGGCACCGGTCGTCCCGTCGTCAACGCCGAAGCGGTCGGCCGCGACCGACGCGTCGCGGCAGACGACGACAACGGCCCGTGACCCCATGTGCTTCTCCTCGCACACCACGCGGTCACAGCCCCTGTCCCGGTAGGCGGCGAGTGCCTCGGCGGGGTGCTCCAGGTATCCGGGCAGCGACGACGTCTCGGCGGGGGCCATGGTGGGCGGCAGGTAGACGAGCCAACGCGGGTCCACGGCGAAGCGGCTCATCACCTCCAGCGCGGCCAGCGCGTTCTCTTCACGGACGGCGACGCGCCCCATGAGGCGGGTCTCGACACCCTGCGCGCCTAGCACGTCCTCGATTTTCAGGACCTCGTCCTCACGGTGTCGGCCGCCCGCTCCGCCGCCGACGGGTGCGTCCAGGGGACGCGTCGGCTCGTACCAGACCTGCCGGGCCGGGATCGAGACCAGTTCACGCTCGGGATAGCGCAGTGCGGTCAGCTTCCCGCCGAACACCGCGCCGGTGTCCAGGCAGATCGTGTTGTTGATCCATTCCGCTTCGGGGACGGGCGTGTGGCCGTACACGACCATGGCCTTGCCCCGGTAGTCGCGCGCCCACGGGTAGCGCACGGGCAGGCCGTACTCGTCGGTCTCCCCCGTGCTGTCGCCGTAGAGCGCGAACGACCGGACGCGGCCAGACGCACGACCGTGGTACTCCTCCTTCAGCCCGGCGTGGGCCACGACAAGGCGACCGTTGTCCAGGACGTAGTGGGCGATGAGGCCGTCCATGAAGGTCAGTGCGTCGTCACGGAACTCGTCCGGCTGGGCGGCGAGCTGTTCCAGCGACTCGGCGAGCCCGTGCGCGACACGCACCTTGCGTCCGTGTAGGGCACGGACGAGTTTCGCCTCGTGGTTGCCCGACACGCACAGCGCGTCGCCGTTGGCCACCATGCCCATCACCAGGCGCAGCACGCCCGGCGAATCGGGTCCGCGGTCGACCAGGTCACCGACGAAGACGGCCATGCGCCCGCCGGGATGGTTCGCGCCAATGGCGAGCCCTTGCGCGTCGCGTTCGATCTCGTAGCCGAGGTCGGCGAGGAGGTCCTCCAGCTCGGCGCGGCAGCCGTGCACGTCGCCGACGATGTCGAACGGCCCGGTCAGGTCCCGCCTGTCGTTCCACGCCTTCTCGTAGGAGATCGTCGCGGCGTCGATGTCCTCGACGCCGGTCAGCACGTGGAAGCGGCGGAACTCGCGCCCGAGCGACCGCATGCCGCGCCGCAGTTCGCGCCGCTGGCGCGGGATCACGTGCGGAGGCAGGTTCCGGTCCGGGCGGGTGGCGTTCCGCTCGGCAGCGACGCTCTCAGGGACGTCCAGCACTATCGCGACCGACATCACGTCGTGGTCCTTGGCGAGCTGGAGCAGCGACCGCCGCGCCGTGCTCTGCACGTTGGTGGCGTCGACCACGGTCAGCAGGCCGCGCCGCAGCCGCTTGGCCACGATGTAGTGCAGCAGGTCGAACGCGTCGCCGGTGGCGGACTGGTCGTTCTCGTCGTCCGACACCACACCGCGGCAGAAGTCGGACGAGATCACCTGCGTCGGCTTGAAATGCTTGCGCGCGAAGTGCGACTTCCCCGAACCGGTCACGCCGACCAGCACGACGAGCCCCATCTCAGGAACCTTGATCTCGGTCATCGGGTGAATACCCCCATCTGCGTCGGCGCGCCGACCTCGGGATCGTCGTCGCCGACGGGAACATGCCGGACGCGGTAGCCGTGCGCGGCGGCGACCCTGTCCGCCCAGGCGCGGAACTCGGCGCGCGTCCATTCGAACCGGTGGTCGGGGTGGCGCATCGCCCCCGGCGCCATGCCCTCATAGCGGACGTTGTGCTCGGAGTTCGGCGTCGTCACCACGACCACGCGGGGCTTGGCGTGGCCGAACACCACCCTCTCCACGGCGCTGAGGCGCGGCGGGTCGATGTGCTCGATGACCTCCATCAGCACGGCCGCCTCATAGCCTCGGAAGCGTTCGTCGGCGTAGGTGAGCGCGCCCTGGAAGACGTCTTTGACGCGGTCGTTCGCGCGGCGGGGCTGGTCCCAGCGGAGCCGCCGCCAGGCGTGGCTGAGCGCGCGGTGCGACACGTCCGTTCCGGAGACCTCGGCGAAGAAGTCGTCCATGGCGAGGCGCGACAGCAGTTTCCCGGAGCCACAGCCAAGGTCGATGACGCGCCTGGCGTCCTCGTCGCGCAGCGCTTGCACGACCGACTGGAGACGGCGTTCCGCGAGGGAAACGGGCTGTTCCTCCGGCGGTGACTCCGGCCGTGACTTCGGCGGTGACTCCGGCGGTGACTGGTCGTCGCCGTCCTCGACGGTGGGCGGCTCCTCCTCCACCTGCACCGGGTCGAGCGCGTCTTCGGTCGCGTCCTCGGCGTCGGCGAGACGGCCCAGCGCCGTACGGACGAGCCCCCTCCGGTTGGCCAGATAGCGGCGGGTGATGGTTCCGCGATCGGGGTGCGTGGCCAGCCAGCCCTCCCCGGCACGGATGAGCTTGTCGACCTCGTCCGGCGCCATCCAGTAGTGCTTGGCGTCGTCCAGGACGGGCAGCAGCACGTAGAGCTGGTTGAGCGCGTCGGCCAGGCGCAGCGTCCCGGTCAGCGTGAGCGTCACGTAGCGGGAGTCGCCCCATTCCTCGAACTCCGGATCGAGCGGAACGGGCACGGCGGACACGTCCCAGCCGAGTGGCGCGAAGAACCGCTCCGCCTGTCCCGGGCCGCCCCGGCACGGAAGCGCCGGCAGGACGATCTCAAGCGGGATCGGCGTCTCCACCAGCTCGGGACGCAGATCGCACCGCCCCCGCATGGCCGTGCGGAACACGTTCGCCATCGCGGACGCCAGCAGAGACGACGCCGCGTACGGACGGTCGTTGACGTACTGCCCGAGGGAGAAGTCCGGCGTGCCTCTGCCCCGCGTGCGCACGAGCTTGACCGGATCGACGTCCAGCAGCAGTGCCGCCGCGCAGCGGGACTCGTCCGCGTCGGGGTAGAAGACGTGCGCCGTGCCGAAGGACTGCTCGAACGCCTGCATCCTGCCCGGATGCTTGTGCAGGAGGAATCCCAGGTCGGTCGCCTGGTTCGTCGCCTGGTTCGTCGCCTGGTTCAGGGTCGTCGTAATCGTCAGAAGCACGACGACAAGTCTGGCGGACCCATCGAACGCACCACATTTGTTTTTCGGACGTGCGCGGGACGCGACGCGGGAAAAGGGTTTGCGGCCACGCTCCATGCACCGACACAATCCGGAGCGTTATGAGCAGACATCCCCGCCGGGCGACGGCGCAGGAAACCGTGGCCATCATCGACCGCGGCGAGTACACCGCTCCGTCCGGCCGTACGGTCTCGATCGCCGACGGCCTGGCCCGTACGGTCCAGGACACCGTTCTGTACCGTCCGGACGAACTCGACGGTCTACTGAAACGCCTTCCCGCGACCGAACCCGGCACCCAGACCCACATCGAAGTCACCGAAGAGACGACCCTCGCCGCCGCGCGCCGTCTGCACGGCGGTGGTCATGACTCGATCCCGTTCGCGCTCAACTTCGCCTCTGCGAAGAACCCGGGCGGAGGGTTCCTCAACGGCGCGCACGCGCAAGAGGAAGGGCTGGCCCGGTCGTCCGGCCTGTACGCCTCACTGCGTTCGGCCAAGGAGTACTACGAATTCCACCGCGCGCAACGCGATCTCCTCTACAGCGACCACATGATCTACTCACCGGCCGTGCCGGTTTTCCGGGCCGACAAAGGCGCCCTCCTGGAGGAGCCGTACGACGTCGCGTTCCTGACGTCACCGGCTCCCAACCGAGGCGCCATCCGTGACCCCGCCAAGGCGGAGCGGATATGCGACGTACTTCGCCTACGCGCCCGCAAGCTCCTCGCCGTGGCGCTGAGCAACGGACACCAGCGGCTGGTCCTCGGCGCCTGGGGATGCGGTGTCTTCCGCAACGATCCCGTAGAGGTGGCCGAGGTGTTCGCCGAGCTGGTGCGTCCGGGCGGAGAGTTCGCCGACCGTTTCGAGCACATCGTCTTCGCGGTCTGGGACAGCGCCCAGGGCGCCCCCAGGCACACCGCATTCCAGACCGTCTTCGCCTGAGCACCGACCCGTTTACGACGAGGGCGGCGCCTCGGCGTGGGACGCGATGCCCCGGATCAGGATGTCGAGGCCGAACTCGAAGCGCGCGTCGCCGCTCGGCCGGGTCAGCTCGTCCGCCATCGCGGCGACGTGCGGGTAGCGGTCGGTGGGCAGTGACCGGAAGAACTCGCGGACCTCGCCGAGATAACGCTGGAACTGCTTCATCCCCTCCCCGTCGCCGCCTAGCTTGACCGAGTAGATCGTGCCCTCGATGGCGTCGGAGTCGACGAAGCTGCCGAGGGCGTCGACCGCGAGCGCGGCGATCTCCGGGGGGACGCCGCCCGCCCGCATGAGCGCGAGCTGCGCCTCGGCGACCGCGAGCAGGTTGGGCCCGGTGGGGATCAGCCCGATCGACACCTGGGCGATGTCCCGGTGCGAGGTGTAGACGCGGCGGATCTCCTTGGCCAGCTCCTTCAGCTGCTCCTGCCACCGCGCCGGGTCGGGGTCGGGCAGCCTGATCTCTCCGGCGACGCGGTCGAACATCAGCTCGCGGAGCTCCTCCTTCGCCGAGACGTGGGCGTAGAGCGACGCCGGTCCGGTGCCCAGCTCCTGCGCGACGCGGCGCATCGTCACCGCCTCCAGGCCCTCGGCGTCCAGGACGCGGATCGCGGCGTCGACGATGCCTTCCCGCGTGTGCGGTTGCCTGGCGGGCGCCGTCCTGCGGGGCCTGCGTCCGGGCGGTGTCGGCATGTCCGGGCGTTCGGTGGCCACGGCGAGCCCCTCCCAATTTCGCGATACATCTTGACTTCGGCGAGACGCGATATATCTTCTCCAAGTGAGAGAAGATTTACGCCGTCACGAACAGCGTACTTGACGCGAACTCTGTTCCTGATTTAGAACAGTGTTCGTTACGTACGAACGTCGTTCCCCCGGAGAGACCATGTCCGACACGCTGACACCCACCACGAAGAAGGCGGCGGAGACCGCCTACCGCTGGCGCTGGGCCGCCCTGTTCGTGATCCTCGCCGGCGAGGTCATGGACATGATGGACGCGCTGGTCACCAACATCGCGGCCCCCACGATCCGCGCCGAGCTTGGCGGCTCGGCCGCCACCGTCCAGTGGCTCGCCGCCGGCTACACCCTCGCCATGGCGATCGGGCTCATCACCGGCGGACGCCTCGGCGACCTGTACGGCCGCAGGCGGATGTTCCTCATCGGCGCGGCCGGGTTCACCGCCGGGTCGCTGCTCTGCGGCGTCGCCGTGTCGCCCGGGATGCTGGTCGGCGCCCGCGTCACGCAGGGCCTGTTCGGCGCGCTGATGCTGCCGCAGGGCATCGGAATGATCAAGCAGATGTTCTCGGCGAAGGAGATGGGCGCCGCGTTCGGCCTGTTCGGGCCGGTCATGGGCCTGTCGTCGGTCGGCGGCCCGGTGCTGGCCGGCTGGCTCATCGACGCCGACCTGTTCGGCACCGGCTGGCGGATGATCTTCCTGATCAACCTGCCGCTCGGCGCCGCCGCCGTGCTGGCCGGGCTGAAGTTCCTGCCCGCCGGACGCTCCTCCGACCACGCCTCCCGACTCGACCTCACCGGCGCGGCGCTGGCGTCCCTGGCCGCCGGGCTGCTGATCTACCCGCTCGTCCAGGGCCGCGAGCACGACTGGCCCGCCTGGACGTTCCTGATGATCGCCGCCTCGCTCGCCGTCTGGGCCGTGTTCGCCTGGTACGAGGCCCGCAAGCAGCGCGCCGGCGGCGACCCGCTGATCGTCCCGAGCCTGTTCCGCAAGCGCGGCTTCACCGGCGGCCTGGTCGTCGGCCTGGTGTTCTTCTCCGGCATCGCGGGGCTCGGCCTGGTGCTGTCGCTGTTCTTCCAGCTGGGGCTCGGGTTCTCACCGCTCAAGGCGGGCCTCGCGCAGATCCCGTGGTCGGTCGGCATCGTCATCGGGTTCGGCGTCGCGCAGGCCGTGCGGGGCTTCGGCCGCAAGGTGATCCACGCGGGCGCCCTCGTCATGGCCGCCGGGATCGCCGGGTTCTACGCGACGCTCCAGTACGCGGGCGTCGACGTCACGGCGTGGCAGCTCGTCCCCGCGCTGACCGTGACCGGGCTCGGGATGGGCCTGATCATGGCGCCCTTCTTCGACACCGTGCTCGCGGGGGTCGAGCCGGCGGAGACCGGCTCCGCGGGCGGGACGCTCACCGCCGTCCAGCAGCTCGGCGCGGCGCTCGGGGCGGCCGTCCTCGGGACGATCTTCTTCGGCCTGCTGGGCGGGCAGGTGACGACCGCCGCCGGCGACGGCGCCGCCGACCTGCGCAAGGACCTCGCCGCCGCGTCCGTCCCCGCCGCACGGCAGCAGCCCATCGTGGACGGCCTGCGCGACTGCGGCCACGACCGCGCCACCGCCAAGGACGCCGCCGAGGTCCCGGCCTCCTGCCACCGGCTCCAGGACGACGTCAGGGCCGCGATCACCGCCGCGCCCGGGTCGGCGCCCGCCGTCCAGAAGGCGGTCGCGGACGCGGGCGAGCACTCCGCCAAGGCCGGGTTCAGCGACGCCATGAAGGTCACGCTGTGGGTCGAGGTCGGGCTGCTCGGCCTCACCTTCCTGGCGACCTTCCTGCTGCCGATGCACCCCCGCCCCGAAGAGGAGACCACCTGACCGGACGACGGAAGGCCCGCGGCGGGAAGCGTCCCGCCGCGGGCCTCCGCGTCGTCGCGTCGTCGCGTCGTCGCGTCGTCGCGTCGTCAGAGTTTGGACATGACCTCCGCGGCCAGCAGCTCCAGGTGCTCCAGATCCCGCAGATCGAGGACCTGAAGGTAGGCGCGCTCGGCGCCCAGCTCCGCGAACCGGCCGATCTTGTCGACGAGCTCGCCCGGCGTGCCCGCCAGGCCGTTCTCGCGCAGCTCCGCGACGTCCCGTCCGATGGCGTCGGCGCGGCGCCGCACCTCCGCCTCGTCCCGGCCGCAGCACACCACCTGCGCGACGGAGTAGACGGGCGGGTCCGTCCGGCCCGCCTCGGCGCACGCCGCGCGGACCCGGTC
>JBOHBY010000444.1:0-3609 GCA_050698635.1 Spirillospora sp. | reverse complement strand
GGGCCGCCCGGTTGCGGACGGCGTCCTTGCGGGCTCTGCGCTCGGGCATGCGGTTCTCCAGTTGCGATCCGGACCCAGGGTCCGTATCTTCAAATTCCGGACCCAGGGTCCGGATTCTAGAAGATGGAGGACGCCATGCCCGCGCACACCTCACCGGCGGACCTGTTCCGCCACAGCCTGAGCCTGCTGCTGGACGGCGACATCCCCGGCTGGCTCGCCCTGTGGGCCGAGGACGGCCACATGGAGTTCCCCTTCGCCCCGCCGGGCTGGCCCGACCGCCTCGACGGCGCCGAGGCCATCGCCGCCTACATGCGCCGGTACCCCGACCACATCGACCTTCATGACTTCACCGGTGTACGCATCCACGAGACCGCCGTTCCGGAGACCGTCGTGGTCGAGATGCGCGGCCTCGGCCGCCTGGTGAAGACCGGTGCGCCCTTCGACATGACCTACATCGCCGTCGTGACCGTCAAGGACGGACGCTTCACCTCCTACCGCGACTACTGGAACCCGCTGGCGGTCCTCGAACCCGGCGCCGACTTCGCCGGGAGCGCCCGGTGAGCGACACCACCCTGGTCATCGGCGCGACGGGCACCACAGGCGGCCGCGTCGCCGCGCGGCTGACGGCGGCCGGGCATCCGGTCAGGGCCGCCAGCCGTCACGGCGCCCCCGTCCCCGGTGCGGAACCGGTCGCCTTCGACTGGTACGACTCCGGCACCCAGCTCGACGTCCTCGATGGAGTCGGCCGCGTCTACCTGATACCGCCGCCCGGCGACCCGTCCCCGGCCGCGGTCATGCTTCCCTTCCTTGAGCGGGCCCGCGCGGCCGGGGTGCGTCGCGCGGTGCTCCTCAGTTCGTCGGCCATCCCCGAGGGCGGGCAGGCGGTGGGCGAGGTGCACAAGGCCCTTCCCGGCCTGTTCGAGGAGTGGGCGGTGCTGCGGCCGTCCTGGTTCATGCAGAACTTCACGGGTGCACACGCCCATGCCGCGAGCATCCGGGACGACGGCGTGATCCTGACGGCCACCGGCGACGGGCGTGTCGGGTTCGTCGACGCCGGTGACATCGCGGACGTCGCCGTCCACGCGCTGACCGGCGAACACGCCCCCAACACCGATCTCGTCCTCACCGGGCCGGAGGCGCTGAGCCACGACGACATCGCCGCGATCATCACCGAGGTCACGGGCCGGACGGTCGTCCACCGCCGTCTGTCCCACGAGCGGCTGCGCGAGCGGCTCGCGGCGCGGATTCCGCCGGAGTACGCCACGATGCTGGCGGGCATGGACCACGCCATCGCCGAAGGGGCCGAAGATCGCGTCACCGGCACCGTCCAGCGTGTCACCGGCCGTCGCCCGCGCGGCTTCCGGGCCGTCCTTGAAGAGGAGACGCGCTGATCGCGGCGGGACATCGGCGTCATTCGGCGGGATCAGGAGCGGTGAAGGAGATCCAGGTGTCGGGCGGGAGGGCGGGGTTGGTGGGGACGGGGCGGTGCTCCTCGGTCCAGGCGCCTGGGGCGATGTCGGTCGCGACGCGGCGCCAGAAGTGGGCGGCGGGGGTGTTCTCGTCCTGGAAGGCGATCTCCCAGGGGCCCGGGTGCCTGGCGATCAGGGTGTGGACGCCGCGTAGGCCGAGTCCCGTCCTGCGGGCACCGCGGACGATGAAGAAGGCGCTCAGCACCCGCGTCTCGCCCATGAGCCCCCGGACGGTGGCGAACCCGATCGGGTTGGCGTCGTTCGTCAGCAGGTAGGCGGCCCAGTCGGGGTCGTGGAAGGCGGCGCGCAGGCGTTCGCTGCGAAACGTCCCGTCCGGACGGGGGAGCAGGCCGCGATACTGCGACAGGTCGTGCTGGAACATCAGCCACAGCCGCTCCAGCGCGGGACGATCCGCGGCGTCGGCGAGGCGAACTGACAGGCCGGGCATGAGCCTCCTCGGGAGGGCGAAGGGGACCGGGAACGCGAAAGAGCCTCCCGAGACGAAACTCAGGAGGCTCTGATCGCTTCCAAGATCATACCAAGGGGCGCGGCCCCGCCCCGGCCTAGATGTCGTAGTACAGCTCGAACTCGTGGGGGTGGGGGCGGAGGCGGATGGGGTCGATCTCGAACTCGTTCTTCATCGTGATCCAGGTCTCGATGAGGTCGGGGGTGAAGACGCCGCCTTCGAGGAGGTAGTCGTGGTCGGCTTCCAGGGCCGCGAGGACCTCCTCCAGCGAGCCGGGGACCTGCGGGATGGCGCGGGCCTCCTCCGGCGGGAGCTCGTAGAGGTCCTTGTCGACGGGTTCGGCGGGCTCGATCTTGTTCTTGATGCCGTCCAGCCCGGCCATCAGCATCGCGGAGAAGGCCAGGTACGGGTTGCAGGACGGGTCGGGCACGCGGAACTCGACGCGCTTGGCCTTCGGGTTCGAGCCGGTGATCGGGATGCGGATGCAGGCCGAGCGGTTGCGCTGGGAGTAGACCAGGTTGACCGGGGCCTCGTACCCGGGGACGAGCCGGTGGTAGCTGTTCACCGTCGGGTTCGTGAAGGCCAGCAGGGACGGGGCGTGCTTGAGCAGCCCACCGATGTAGTAGCGGGCGCTGTCGGACAGGCCCGCGTAGCCGACCTCGTCGTAGAACAGCGGCGCGCCGTCCTTCCACAGGGACTGGTGGCAGTGCATGCCGGAACCGTTGTCGCCGAAGATGGGCTTCGGCATGAACGTGACGGTCTTGCCCGCGGCGCGCGCGACGTTCTTGACGATGTACTTGTAGAGCATGAGCTGGTCGGCGGTCTTGAGGAGCGTGTCGAACCGGAAGTCGATCTCGGCCTGGCCCGCGGTGCCGACCTCGTGGTGCTGCATCTCGACGTGGATGCCGGACGACAGGAGCTGCGCGACCATCTCCGAGCGCAGGTCGGTGTAGTGGTCCATCGGCGGGACGGGGAAGTAGCCGCCCTTGTACGGGGGCTTCGCGCCGAGGTTGCCGCCGGGCTCCTCGCGTCCGGTGTTCCACGCGCCCTCGACGGAGTCGAGGTAGTAGTAGCCGGCGTTCGCCCTGGTCTCGAAACGGACGTCGTCGAAAATGTAGAACTCGGCCTCGGGGCCGAAGTAACAGGTGTCGGCGATGGCGGTGCCGCGCAGGTAGTCCTGCGCCTTCTTCGCCACGTTGCGCGGGTCGCGGCTGTAGGGCTCACCGGTCAGCGGGTCGTGGACGAAGAAGTTCAGGTTCAGCGTCTTGTGCTGGCGGAACGGGTCGACTACCGCGGTGGACGGGTCGGGCAGCAGCAGCATGTCCGACTCGTGGATCTCCTGGAACCCGCGGACGGACGAGCCGTCGAACATCAGCCCTTCGGTGAAGACGCTCTCGCCGAAGCTCTCGACGGGGAACGTGAAGTGCTGCATCTTGCCCGGCAGGTCCACGAACCGGCAGTCGACGAATCGGACACCTTCGTTCCTGATGTAGCTCAGGACCTCTTCGGCGCTGCTGAACATGCGGCCTCCTCAGGGCGCTACTCGGCTCCTGGCAGGCTAGGTCGGCGCCGTTTCCCGGCCGTGTCTCAAATGTTTCCGGTGTGTTACGCGTCACCGGGAGGCGGATTCGGGTGCGGCCGAGGCGCGGCCGAGGCTCGGCCGGGGGCGGGTCG
>JBOHBY010000443.1:0-8066 GCA_050698635.1 Spirillospora sp. | reverse complement strand
GTCCGCGCCTGCCGCTGCGGATCGCCGGGACGGCCATGCTCGCCAGCGCGCTGCTGTTCGCCGCGTTCGACGGCGAGACGCGCGACGTCACGCTGTTCTCGGGGTACGTGCTGTTCGGCGTCGGGTTCGGCATGCTGAACTCGCCGATCACCAACACGGCCGTCTCCGGGATGCCGCGCGCCCAGGCCGGGGTGGCGGCGGCGGTCGCGTCCACCAGCAGGCAGATCGGCAGCGCGCTCGGCGTCGCCGTGATCGGCGCCGTGCTCGCCGCGGGACTGTCCGGCCCGCTCGCCGGACCCGGCTTCGTCGCGGCGGCCCGCCCGGCATACTGGGTGATGGTCGGCTGCGCCGTCGCCGTCCTCGTCCTCGGAACCGTCACCACCGGACGCCGGGCCGTCCGGACGTCCGGTGCCGTCGAGCCGGACGACCCCGCGGACCAACGCCACGCAACGGAGGCGAGCACCTGATGACCGAGCCGGCCGTGTCGCCCCCGCGCGAGGACCGCGCCGAGATGGCGCGGCGGACCTGGCACAACCTGCGGGTCCTGCTGCAGGAGCGCGGCGACCGGCGGCGCGAGGCCACCGAGGCGCTCGGCATGAGCTTCTTCCGGATCAAGGCGCTGCGCCGCATCGCCGCCGCGTCCGAGCCGATGACGCTGCGCGACCTCGCGGACGGGCTGCTCACCGACCGCCCCTACACCACCCTCGTGGTGGACGACCTGGTCGGCCGCGGCCTGGTCGAGCGGTCCCCGAACCCGGCCGACCGCCGCTCCAAGATCGTCACGGTGACCGCGGCCGGACGCGCCGCGGCGGCGCGCGCTGAGGCCATCCTCGACACGCCACCGGCGTCCCTGCACGACCTCCCGGCCGAAGACCTCGCCGTCCTCGACCGCGTAGCCGCCCGCCTCGTAGCCATCGAGGACTGAGACACCGGGCCGTTTCGGCTGACAACTGAGGTGGGGGCGAGCATCATGGCGTCCGGCGCATCCGATCCAGCCGGACGTTGGGGGACGGCATGACCGACGTTGACATGGTCGTCATCGAGAGCGACCACCACACGACCGTCCTGCTGAGCGGGGAACTGGACAGCACCTCGGCTCCCGAGGTCAGGTCGCGGCTGCGGGACCTGGTGCACCGGCCGCTCGTCCTGGACGTCTCCGGCGTCGACTTCTTCGACGCCGACGGGCTGCGCACCCTCCACCAGTGCGCGTGCAGCTGCAAGGCCGAGGGCACCGCCCTGGCGCTGGTGGGCGTGCGTCCCTTCCCCGCGAAGCTCTGCCGCATCCTCGGCCTGGACAAGCACATCCCGATGTGCGCGTCGACCGAGGAGGCGCTGTGGTGCCTGCTGCCCCGCACCGACGACGAGATCAGGGACTGGCTCTCCGACTGAACGAGCAAGGCACCCCCTCATGACTGGAGGACGTGCCGGACGACGATCTCGTCCAGCCGCCGTTCGACGATCACCCCCACCGGCCAGTCGCGCACCAGGCAGCGCAGCAGCGCCGCCTCGTGCTCGGCGAACGACGGGTCGCAGCCCTGCTGCTCAAGGCTGGATCTGATCGCCAGGACGTAGTCGTCACCGGTGAATCCCGGAACCTCCCTGACCATCGCGGTCGTGGTGGCGCGGTGCGAGTTGAGCCCGGCGAACGACCGGCCGCAGCCGCAGCCGCCGTCCGGGTCGTCGCGGTCGCGTGCGCAGACCATCCCGATATGGACGAGTTCCCCCTCGACACACCAGTCGAAGTCGCTGTCGCGGAATCCCTGGGTGGAGTTGGTGGCGGTGAGCAGCTTCAAGGCCAGACCCCCTCGGCGCGTCCGATGACCCGCCTACGGTACGACGAGGGTCTGACGTAACGTCGGGAGCATGAGCGAAGACAACGACGTCCTGGTTCGGCGCGATGGGGCGTTCACGACGATCACGATGAACCGGCCGCGCCGCCGCAACGCCCTGTCCCGCGCCTTCCTCCTGGCGCTGACCAGCGCGTTCAGGGAGGTCGGCGGCACCGACGCGCGAGGCGTGATCCTCGCGGCGAACGGGCCGGTCTTCTCCGCCGGGCACGATTTCGCCGACATGGCGGGTGCCTCGCACGCCGACGTCCGCGACCTCCTCCAGATCTGCGCCGAGCTGATGCGGACGATCCAGTCGATCCCGCAGCCGGTCGTCGCCCGCGTGCACGGCCTCGCGACCGCGGCGGGCTGCCAGCTCGCCGCGACCTGCGACCTGGCGGTCGCCGCCGAGAGCGCCGGGTTCGCCGCGCCGGGCGGCAAGGGCGGCTGGTTCTGCCACACCCCGCTCGTCGCGATCTCCCACAACATCGGCCGTAAGCGTGCCGCCGAGATGGCCCTCACCGGCGAGGTGTTCGACGCCGCCACCGCCGCCGACTGGGGCCTGATCAACTACGCGGTGCCGGACGACGAGCTGGACAAGGCCGTCGACGAGCTGCTCCGGCGCGCCACCCAGGGCAGCCCGCGCAGCAAGGCGCTGGGCAAGCAGGCCATGTACGCGCAACTCGACCGTCCAGAACAGGACGCCTACGCCTACGCGGTCGAGGTGATGGCCGCGTCCGCCCTGACGCCCGAGGCCCAGGAGGGCATGACCGCCTTCCTGGAGAAGCGCCCCCCGACCTGGCCCGCCTAGGGCTTGCGACCGACGGCGCCGTACCCGTCGACCTCGGGCGCCTCGCCGAACCGGCCCGGCTCGACCCGCCACCGCGAGACCATCACCAGGCCGGGCTCCACCAGGTCCAGGCCCTCGAAGAACCGGGCGAGCTGCTCCGGGCTCCGCTGCTTGTACGGGGCCGCGCCGCTCTGGTTGTACTGCTCGTGCGCCTCGACGTTGGCCCTGCTGAGTACGTTCGTCCCGTCGTTCAGGGACAGGTGGCTGCCCGGGGCGAGCGCGTCCACGAACCGGCGCACGATCGACCGCGCCTCTTCGTCGTCGACGACATGCCCCATGATCCCGCTCAGGATCAGCCCGACCGGCTTCCCGAAGTCGAGGTGCTCGGCGGCCTCATGAAGGATCTTCGCCGGGTCCTGCGCGTCCGCGTGGATGTAGGCCGTCCCGCCCTCGGGGGTGCTCGTCAGCAGGGCCCGCGCATGCGCCAGAACGAGCGGGTCGTTGTCGACGTACACGATCGTGGCGTCGGGCGCGATCCGCTGCGCGACCTGATGGGTGTTGTCGGCCGTGGGCAGGCCCGTCCCGACGTCGAGGAACTGCCGTAGGCCCGCCTCCGCGAGGAAGCGGACGCTCCGGGTGAGAAATCCCCTGGACGCCTGGGCGCCCTGCCGCATCCCCGGAAAGACCTCCAGGAACCGTTCCCCGGCGTCCCGGTCGACGGGGTAGTTGTCCTTGCCGCCGAGCCAGTAGTTCCAGATCCGCGCCGAATGCGGCACGGAAATGTCGATGTCCTGCGGCTCTGACGCGTCTTGCATTGACCCACGCTCCCCACGACGTAGAAGGACGGGCCAGCGCGGCGGCGGACATGCGTCGCCCGGCTCTGTAGGGCGGGCGGGACTCGAACCCGCGACCCAGGGATTATGAGTCCCTTGCTCTGACCAGCTGAGCTACCGCCCCAAGGCGTCCCCCGTGACGGTGGGGGCGTGGCCGTGTGTCATCTTAGCGTCGGCTGGTTCTGAGGGACCACTGAGAAAGGGCGAAGTCGTACTTCTGGCTGGGCGATGTCATACCTCGTACCGAGTGACGGGCGCGGGTACCCGTCGGTAGTGTCCGCGTATGCCCAGACGAAATCTCGTCCTTCTCGTATTGCTGCCGGTCCTGCTGTTCGCGGGGGCCTGTGACGGGGACGGATCGGACGAGCCCGCGAAAAAGGCCGACTTCGACGCCGCGCAGACGCTGCGGCAGGCCGCGCAGGCGATGGGGACGGTGAAGAGCGTCGCGTTCACCGTGAAATCGGAGGGCAGGACTCCCGTCATGGTGAAGGGCGGCGACCTGAAACTGCTCCGCAACGGGGATGCGGAGGGGACGCTGACGGTCGAGCAGCAGGGCCAGAACGTCGAGATGAAGGTCGTCGCGGTCGGCGACAGCATCCACCTGGACGCGGGGACGGGCGGCTGGCGGAAGCTCCCGAAGGCGCTGGCGGCGACCATGTACGACCCGTCGGCGGTGCTCGATCCGGAGCGCGGCATCTCCAAGCTGCTGGCGTCGGCGGGGTCGCCGCAGGCGCAGGCGGTGGAGAAGGTGGACGGCACGCAGACGAACCGGATCGGCGCGAAGCTGCCGAAGGACCAGATCGCGGGCCTGATCCCCGGCATCGGCGCCGACCTGGACGGGCAGCTGTGGGTGAGCCGGTCCGATCACCGGCTGGTGAAGGTGCGGGGCGCGTTCCCCGAGGGGAAGGGCGCGGTAGTGATCACGTTCACCGAGTTCGACGCGCCGTACAAGATCAGCGCACCGAAGTGAGTCGGGCGGCGGGGGAGCGCGGGTGAGGGAGCGGCGCAGGGTCGCGATCGGGGCGGGCGGCGCGGTGGTGCTGCTGGCGGCGCTGGACGCGTACGTGGTCACGACGATCCTGGTGCCGGTGGTGAAGGATCTCGACATCCCGATCAACCGGCTGGAGCGGGTGACGCCCGTCCTGACCGGGTTCCTGCTGGGCTATGTGGCGGCGATGCCCCTGCTGGGCCAGCTGTCGGACCGGTTCGGGCGGCGGCCGCTGCTCCAGGCGTGCTTGGTGTTCTTCGCTGTCGGCTCGGTCGTGACGGCGCTGGCGGACGGCGTGCCGGTCCTGACGGCGGGACGGGTCGTCCAGGGTGTCGCGGGCGGCGCGCTGCTGCCGGTGACGATGGCGCTGGCCGGTGACCTGTGGGACGAACGGCAGCGACCGGTGGTGCTCGGCGCGGTCGGGGCGGCGCAGGAGCTGGGGAGCGTCCTCGGCCCGCTGTACGGGGCGGGGATCGCGGCGGCGGCCGACTGGCGGGCGATCTTCTGGATCAACGTGCCGCTGGTGGCGGTGGCGATGGTCGCCGTCCAGTACGCGGTGCCCGGCGGTCACGGCCGCCGGGACGGAGCGCGGCCGGGGGTCGATGTGGTGGGCGGGCTGCTGCTGGCGGTGGGGCTGGGGCTGCTGGTCGCGGGCGTCTACAACCCCGAGCCGCAGGAGTCGGCGCTGCCGTCGTGGGGCGTGCCCGTGCTGGTGGCGGGTGCGGTGGTGCTGGTGCTCTTCGTCCTCTGGGAGATCAGGACGCGGACGAGGCTGCTCGACCTGTCGGACGTGCGGCGCGGCCCGTTGCTGGCGACGCTGGGTGTGAGCCTGCTGTCGGGTGCCGCGCTGATGGTGACGCTGGTGGACGTCGTCCTGGTGGCGCAGACCGTCCTGGACAAGGACGCCACGGAGGGCGCGCTGCTGCTGACCCGGTTCCTGGTGGCGCTGCCGGTCGCGGCCGTCGCCGGAGGCGTGATCGCCAGGCGGGTGGGGGAGCGCTGGCCGATGGCCGCGGGCATGGCGCTGGCCGCGGTGGGTTACCTGCTGATCGCCGCGTGGCCCGCGGACCTGGCGGACGCCTCGTACGGGCCGCTGCCGCGGATGGACGTCGACCTCGTCGTGACCGGGCTCGGGCTGGGCCTGGTGATCGCGCCGGTGTCGTCGGCGGTGCTGGCGTTCGTCCCGGCGGCGCGGCACGGTGTCGCGTCGGCGGCCGTGGTGGTGGCGCGGATGATGGGGATGCTCCTCGGCATCTCCGCGCTGTCGGCGTGGGGGTTCCACCGTTTCCACGCGCTGACGGCCGAGTTGAGGCCGCCGCTGCCGTTCATGATGTCGAAGGACGAGTTCGCCCGGCAGCTGAAGGTCTACAACGCGGCCGTCGACGACGCGCTGCGCACCGAGTACCAGGAGATCTTCTGGATCACCGCCGGGTTGTGCGTCCTCGGCGCGATCCTGGCGCTGGCCACCGGCGGCGGCCGGGACACCGGCCCCGGCACGAAACGGGTCGGCAACCGGAATCTTGGCTGGATTTGGTCATCAACCCGGCATATCGGGCGGGATCCGGGAAAGGATTCGGCCACGGGCCATGTGCCGATCAACGGGCTGGGGAATATCCTGGGAAAAGATGGCTAAAGGTGGCTGAGGGCCTCTTGCCGGGAGGGCACTCCCCGGGGAGGTGACGCAGATGCGCAGGTCCGGCATCGGTTGCAGGGGCACGACGTTCGCCAGGCTGCGTCGGCGGCTCGGCCTGGAGCGCAACGCGTTGCGCCGCCCGGTCGACCGCGTCCAGCGGGCGATCGCCTTCGGCCTGCTCGTGCTGCTGCTCGCGGCCTCGCCGCCGCTGGCCGCCTGGACCGTGTCCTGGTCCTACGACTCGGGCAGCCGCGCCGAACGCGCCGAACGGGCGAACCGCCATCAGGTCGTCGCCACGGTCACCTCGACCGGCGGCATCGGCACCTCCGGTGACCGCTACATCCACGAGACCGTCCAGGCCGCCTGGCCGGGCGCCGGCGGCAAGCAGCGCGTCGGGACGCTGCCGAGCTGGAAGAGCGCCAAGATCGGCGCGCAGCGGACGATCTGGGTCGACCGCGACGGTGACCCGACCGTCCGTCCCCGCCCGCACAGCCGCACGGTGACCGACGCCGGCTACGCGGGCGCCGCGACCGTCCTCGCCTGCGCGGTGCCGGTGCTGCTCGGCTACCTCGTCGTCCGCCGCCGCTGCGACCGCCACCGCGACGAGCTGTGGGAGGCCGACTGGGCGCGGATGGACGCCGACGCCGGCCACAACCCCCGCTCCTAGGCGGCGATGAGGGCGCGGGCCGTCTGGATCAGGGCGGCGTTGTCGGCGGCCGGTGCCCCGTCGGGCAGGACGAGCGTGTCCTCCAGGCCGACGCGGACGTCCAGGTTCAGCCGGACGGCGAGCCGCAGGACGGGCCACGCGCCGCGGTCCTCCCCGTGCAGCAGCACCGGGCGGCCGTGCTTGGTGCCGAGATCGTGCAGGAGCGCCTTCGCCGTGGCGGTCGCGGTCTCCGGGTCGGGGTCGGTGACCTCGGCGAGGATCCGCAGCACATGGTGGGCGTGCGGCCAGCTCAGGAAGCGCTCGGCGCCGCCGGTGCCGGAGAAGATGCCCGCCTCGACGGCGACGCCGCGTTCGAAGAGCGCCTCGGCGACCAGGTCGGCGCCGTCCTCGTGGAAGTTCACCGAGGCGTGGTCGGGCAGGACCGTCCAGGAGCGGATCTTCGCGGCGCGCTCCACCGGGTCGGGGGTCGTCCACTCGCCGGTGGTCACGCCGACCTGGATCGACGGGGTGGACGCGCGGACGGCTGAGACGGCGGCGGCGACGTGCCGCGGTTCGACCGTGTCGGCGCCGGTGTCGTCGCGCGGGTGCACGTGCGCGTCCTGCGCGCCGACGTCGGCGGCGGCGCGCACCGCGGCGGCGATCTCCTCCGGCGACACGGGGACGCCTTCGGTCCGGCTTCCGTTCGGGCAGACCTGGAGCATGTTTCCGATCATCTCAGGTGACGATCACGGCGTCGTGACGCAGGGTCCTCTTGTCGGCGGCGGTCGGGCCGTAGGAGCGGAGGACGACCGGCGTGCCGAGGACGTCTTCGATTGTCTCGTCCGCGTGGCCGAGTGGTTCGTAGACGGGCTGGGCGGTGTGGAAGCGCGCGGTGAGGGCGGCTTGGCGCTCCAGGTCGGGCGGGCCTGCCTCCAGGTGCGCGACTCGCTCGCCGTCGATGGCGTAGGCCTGGCAGACGCGCAGGTCTGGACGTGCCCCTGCGACGTCCAGGTGCGTGACCGCCAAGCCGTCCACGCCGCCCGTCACGTCCAGCGCGTAGCGGAGCGCGACGGCGTCGAGGTGGCCGACGCGGAACGCGCCCTGCCAGCGGCCCGCGGTGTTGTGCGGGTCGGGCAGGTCCGCGGTCAGCGCCGGGTCCTCGGTGACGAACGGGCCGGGGCCGTGGCGCGTCGCGTACGCGCGCAGCACGCCCAGCCGCGTCGCGGAGGCGCCCGCCTCCTCCAGTAGCGTCTCGGCGTTGGCGAACGTGGTGGTCGACCAGGTCGTGTACGGGTGGAAGCCGTGCCACTCGTCCAGCAGGACGCCCTGGGCGCCCTCGAACACCACGTT
>JBOHBY010000442.1:0-5407 GCA_050698635.1 Spirillospora sp. | reverse complement strand
GGACGCCGGACGGATCGGGATCGCGGCGCAAGCGCTCGGGATCGCGCAGGCGGCGTTCGACGCGGCCGTCGCCTACGCCAAGGAGCGCGAGGCGTTCGGCCGCGCGATCATCGAGCACCAGGGCCTGGCGTTCGTGCTGGCCGACATGGCCGCCGCGGTCGAGTCGGCGCGGGCCACGTACCTGTCGGCGGCGCGGCTCAAGGACGCGGGCCGCCCCTACGGCCGGGAGGCGTCGATCGCCAAGCTGGTCGCCACCGACAACGCGATGAAGGTGACGACGGACGCCGTCCAGGTCCTCGGCGGCGCCGGCTACACCCGCGACTTCCCGGTCGAGCGCTTCATGCGCGAGGCGAAGGTCATGCAGATCTTCGAGGGCACCAACCAGATCCAGCGCCTGGTGATCTCCCGCCACCTCGCCCGCTGAGCGGTTCGTCCACCTGGGGTTTCCTAGGGGTGGTCGATGGGCGGGGGTGGGGTCCAGCGATCGGTGGCGGCCGGGATGCCGTGGGCCGGTTTGAGCTCTTCGGGGATCGCGTAGTGCATGACACGGCCGCGGGTGAGCGAGGACAGTTCCAGGTGGGTGACCAGGCGGCCGAGGCGGTCGGACAGCTGGGCGGCCCAGGGGCCGCGGTCCTCGAAGCGCTCGATGGCGCCCAGCAGGGCCGGGCCGGTCTTGACGAGGGTGTCGAAGCGGGAGCGGGGGACCTGGAGCCAGTCGGCGGCGGTGTCGCCGATCAGGAAGCGGATGAGGGCGGGGACGAGGGGGTCCAGCAGGGTGCCGGGGACGACCTGTTCGTACATGTCGATCAGTTGCCGGGTCAGGTGGACGCCCTCCGCCGAGGGACCCATGTGGCGCATCATGTACCGGTCGGAGAACTCGCGGGCCGCCGGCAGGTCGGGCGGGATGTCGGCCGGGTCGCAGCCCAGGACGGCGCCCACGACCGTCCAGGCGTAGTAGTAGGCCTCGGCGCCGCCGGGGGTGATGTGGACGCCGAGGCGGTGCAGGGCGTCCAGGACCTGGATGCTGAACATCATCAGCCCGCCGAGCATGTCCTCCTGGCAGATCGCCACGGGTTCGGGCCAGCGGTCCTCCTGGCGCAGGTGACGGCGGATGGTCGCGTGCAGCAGCCGGACCTTCTGCGCGGCGGGCAGGAACCGGCCGCCGGCCTCGAACGCCTCGGGTTGCATGAGGTAGACGGTGAACTGCCCGGTCTCCGCCATCCGCCGCGCCGGGTAGGCCAGCGAGTGGGTGGCCGACAGCAGCTTCGCCACATGCGGGACGACGTAGCAGGCGGGCATGGACGCGAACGACAGCGCGGTGGAGATGTGCACGTCGTTGTCGATGAAGAACTCCCGCGCCTGTTCCATCATCGCCCAGTCCACCCGGTCCGGCGGGGTGGCCGTGGCCCGCAGGTAGTCGCGGGCGGCGGGCGGCAACCCCTCGGGCAGGTCCTGTCCGGAGGTGGTGACCCAGCGCATCAGCGTGTTGAAGCGCGGCACCTGCCCGCCGGTGAACAGGGCCTCGACGGTGGCGTCGGCGAGTTCGTCGCCCTTGAGGCGCAGCGAGTCCAGGTAGTCGTCGGTGTACCGGCCGGTCGCGGCAGGCGGGACGGTCGGGGCGTCGGGTTCAGGCATCTGCGGTCACCTCGGTGATCAGTCGGGTCAGGGCACCCGCGGCCTCGGACGGCAGGCGCACGCGCGCCAGGGCCGCACGTGCCGCGGCGGCTCGGTCGTCGATCATCTGCCGGATCTGGTCGCGGGCACCCGAGCGGTGCATGATCTGCCGGATCCGCGCGACGTCCTCCTCCTGGACGGGGGCCCGCAGCAGTTCCCGCAGCTGGGCGCGGTCGCTGTCGTCGGCCCGCTCCAGCGTGAGGGCCAGCAGCGCGGTGGGTTTGCGGCCCGCCAGGTCGTCCAGCGACGATTTGCCGGTGTCGGCGGGGTCGCCGAACACTCCCCACAGGTCGTCGCGCAGCTGGAAGGCCTCGCCGAGCGGCCGCGCGTACGCGGTCAGCACCTCCAGTACCGGCGGCGCCGCGCCGCCCAGGACGGCGCCGATCCGCAGCGGCCACTCGATCGTGTAGGACCCGGTCTTCAACCGCACGACCTGCAACGACAGGCCCACGTCCGGCGCGGCGCCGGTCCGCAGGATCTCCAGGCACTCGCCCGCGATCAGCTCCCGGCCCATCGCCGTCCACGCCGACACCGCCCGGGCCAGGAACGTGCGCGGCAGCCCCGACGTGTGGAACAGCTCCCCCGCCAGCGCCAGCAGCAGATCGCCGATCATGATGGCCAGGCCGTCGCCGAGCCTGGCGTGCGCGGTGACCCGCCCGCGCCGCAGCGGGCTGCGGTCGATGATGTCGTCGTGGACGATCGCCGCCGCATGGACCAGTTCCAACGCCGCGGCCGCCCGCACCATCGGCTCGGCGTCGGGCTGACCGGCCGCCCGCCACCCCCAGTAGCAGAAGGCCGGACGGATCCGCTTGCCTCCGGCCACCGACGCGCGCACCTGCTCGGCCACCGGCGCCAGATCATCGTCCAGCGCCGTCAGCGCCCCGATCTCGGCCTCAACGAACTCCGCCAAGGCCCGGTCGACACGGACCCGGAGGTCACCCATCGGCCGGTACGGCACGCTCGCTCACCCGCCGAGCCAGAACCTCCATGTGCGCCGGCGGCGTCTGCGCGGTCCGCCGCAGCGCCAACTCACCCCGCGCCCGCAGCTCCCGCCGCACCTCGCCCAACCCGGGAAGGCGCCGCACCACGTCCCGCATCCCGCCCAGCACCACATCGGCCGCCCCCGCCGCCAGGTGGAGCGCCTCGTCATGCGCCCGGACATTCTCGTCTCGCGTCATCGCAACTCACAGTCATGTAGACGACACCTTCAGCAATATCACCTCACTTCGGCGACGTCCCGCTATCACCCCATCACACCCCTTACCGCAGAGTGAGAGCACACTTGCGCCGCAATACGAACTCCAATCCACCGAGAAATCGGCACTACAACCATGACGAAGAACGTCAGGCGGCACGCGAGGCGGTCACACCTGTACCGGGACTTGGCCGCTGGTCACCCCGATCAGTTCCACCAAAGCCACATCGACGCTCATGTCCCCTTGCAAAGGCGACCTGCCAACCGAGGCAACCAGGACGACGCGATCCCCTCCGACCCGTAAAACACCCCACTAACGCGCACATGACTACAGAAATCCGTGAGAGGCAGCGGACCTTGCTCATGGCGAAGTTCAACAGCCCTGCCGTCCGGCCGCACCTACGAGGGCGCGCCCAAAGTAGTCGCGTGTGATGCCAGGGCGAGCTGTTCCTGACAGCGCGACTGCGGCCTGCACCCACATCGCCCCGGAAGGTCATGGCGAGCGTCCTGCAGCGCGCCGACGAGCCCGGCGAGATGCTGGCCTGCTGCCGCCTGCACCGCCGCTACGAACGCGAGGACGAGCGCTTCCTTGCCTTCGTCGGCATCGCAGCCGCCCTCATCTGCCACCGCCGGCTCACCGAATAGAACGGCGTCTTAAAACGGTTTCGATCCGTTGATTGGCCCGCCCAGTGGGCCCGCACACCTGGAGGTATCTCCCAGGAGCAGTCCTGGTGCTTCATTTCGAACACATCTATAGGCATATTTCGGTCGGATCACCTTATTGCCGAGGCCCCATTGTTGTTGGACACTGAAGTCTTCGTGTGTGAGCCGCCACCTATGCGTTGTTGGGGTATGCCATGAAACGCCATCCAGGTAAATCTGGAAGATTCCGCAGCGTGGCGGTCATGACCGCCCTCGCTCTGACACTGCCGCTGGTGTCCACGACCACCGCGGCACAGGCGCGGCCGGTCGCGGCGTCCAACGCCGTCATCACCTGGGACGTCCACGCCCAGACCGCCATCTACGAAGTCGCCCGGCAGTCGCCGACCGCGGCCGCCCGCAGCTTCGCGATCGTGCAGGGCGCCGTGTACGACGCGGTCAACGCGATCGCCGGCACCCCGTACGAGCCGTACCTGATCGCCCCCCGCGCCCGGTCCGGCGACTCGACCCCCGCGGCCGTCGCCACCGCCGCCTACCGTGTGCTCCTCTGGCTCTTCCCCAGGCAGGCCGACTCGCTGCGCGCGCAGTACCAGGAGTCGCTCGACGCAATCCCCAGCGGCCGTCCGAAGCGCGGCGGCATCGCCGTCGGACAAGCCACGGCCGCGGCCATGATCGATGCCCGCCACGACGATGGCGCGTTCTCCGACGCGAAATGGCCCGTCGGCACCGCGCCGGGGCAGTGGCGGCCGACTCCGCCGGACCATCTCCAGGTCGGCGCCTGGTTCGCCACCCTGAAGCCGTTCGTCGTCCGCGACCTCGGCGACTACCGCTCCCCGGGGCCACCGGCCCTCGCCAGCGCCGCCTACGCCCGCGGTCTGAACGAGGTCAAGGCCCTCGGCTCGGCCACCAGCACGGTGCGCACGCCCGACCAGACCGAGGCGGCGACCTGGTGGGACGACCCGCGACAGGTGGAGTGGTCGATCCTCCGCCAACTCGCCGAGACCCACCGCCTCAGCACCCTCCAGACGGCTCGCATGTTCGCGATGGTCGACATCGCGGCCGCCGACACCCTGATCGCCTGCTACAAGGAGAAGAAGCGCTGGCGCTTCTGGCGTCCCGTGACCGCGATCCCGCTGGCCGACACCGACGGCAACCCTGCCACCGACGCCGACCCGGCCTGGGCTCCGCTGCGGACCACCGCACCATCAGCGGAGTACCCGTCCGGCCACGCCTGCTACAACACGGCGGTCACCACGGGCCTGCGGAAGTTCTTCGGTCGCGACGACGTCTCGTTCAGCGCCTTCAGCGCCGACTCCGGCACCACCCGCCGCTACGACAGCCTCTCCGAAGCCCGGACCGAGCTGCTCCAGGCCAGGATCTGGGCGGGAGTGCACTACCGCTTCGCCACCCTCGACGGAAGTCGGCTCGGCACGGCCGTCACCCGCGACGTCCTCAACCAGGCCTTCGGCCCTCGCGACACCTGACTGGAACAAGCCGCTCCTGACGACAACCGGGCCACCACCGCAAACGTTGCCGGCGACGTGGAGGCCTTCGCAGCGGCCAGACCCGTCGTCGCCGCCATCGACACGACTCGGGCCCGTCAGTTCCCCTGTACTCGCGCGGACGCTGACCGAGTCGATCATGCACTCCCGTCATCTCGCCCGCTGAGACACCGGCGGCCTGGCCGCGCGATACTCGAACAGGTCTCCCTCGTCCTGGGCAGGAGGGAAAGCGATGGGCGGAGCGCGCGAGTTCGGCGCGGCCAGCGCCCGGTCGCTGCTGCTGACCGTGCTGGGCGAGTTCGTCCTCCCCGGCGGCGAACGGGTCTGGACGGCCACGTTCCTGCGGGCGCTCGCGCTGCTCGGCGCGGAGGAGAAG
>JBOHBY010000441.1:0-6510 GCA_050698635.1 Spirillospora sp. | reverse complement strand
CCGTCGCCCTGTTCGTCATCGGCGGCGCGGGCTCGGGCGACGACAAGGGGGACGGCGGCAAGACCACCGAGTCACCCGCCGCGACGCAGTCCACGCCACCGGCCGGTCCCCCGGCGGCGACGGCCGCGCCGGTGGACATCACGAACGAGAAGACCGACACCCAGGACCTGACGTTCCGCGACGTGTTCCCCGACAGTGTCATCTCGCTCGGCAGACGGACCTACTCCCGCGAACGCGCGTCCCTGAACCGCGAGGCGTCCTACGCGGCCAGGGGCGCGATGCTCCAGGCGCTGGAGCGCGAGCGGTGCCGCAAGATCGTCCGCGCGACGTACATCGACCGGGAGCGCTCGCTGGCCGTCACGTCCGGCATCGCGGTGATGCCGACGCGGGAGGCCGCGCTCACGATCAGCAAGGCCGGGAACCCCGCCAAGTACGAGTGGTTCCGCGGCCTGGGCGGCAAGCACGCCCCGGACCTCGACCGGGCCGGCGGGTACGCCGCCGCGACCGTCCGCGGCCGGTACGTCGCCTACGCCTACGTCCAGTGGGCCAACGGCAAGAAGGCGCAGCCGGGCGACCCGACGATCAAGCAGGCCGCCCAGCAGTTCCTGGACTACGACCTCCGCCCGATCCTGGCCCGCACCCGAAGCTGACCCGCGCCCGCGCCATCCGCTAGGACAGGGCCTCGTCGGTACCGTCCGCGACCGCGGCTTCCGCGTCGGTCTCCTCCGCTTCCTTCGCCGCTGCGGCCTCCGCTGCCGCGGCGGCGTTCAGCGTCCGGACACGCCGTGTCTCCTGGGCGCGCCTGGCGAGGCTGTCGTCCTCCGGATACCGGATCTCCTCCAGCGACAGCCCGTGCGCGGGCGCGACGTTCACCCCCGAGTCGCGGACGCGCGCCGCGAGCACCTCGGCGGGCCACTCCACCTCGCGCCGCCCGTCCCCGACCATCAGCATCGCCCCGACGAGCGCGCGGACCATCGAGTGGCAGAACGCGTCCGCCTCCACGGTCGCGACCGCCAGGTGCGGGTCGCGGTCGTCGCGGACCCAGTCGTAGCGCAGCAGCTCGCGGATCGTCGTCGCGCCCTCCCGCTTGCGGCAGTACGCCGCGAAGTCGTTCTCCCCGACCAGCCGGTGCGCGGCCTCGTTCATCCGGGCCAGGCTCAGCGGACGCGGATGCCACAACACGTCGTGGCGGCGCAGCGGCTCCACCCCGACGGGGTTGTCGCACACCCGGTACACATAGCGCCGGGACAGGGCCGAGAACCGCGCGTCGAACCCCTCCGGCGCGACGGAGACCCGCCACACCCGGACGTCCGGCGGCAGCAGCCCGGCGAGCCGGCGCGGCATCGTCCCGTTGATCGCCGAGTACGCGGCGACCGGCACGACCAGGTGCGCGACCTGGCCCCGCGCGTGGACGCCGGCGTCCGTCCGGCCGGCGACGGTGAGCATGGGCGGCGGGTCGAGACGGAGCATCCGCGCCAGCGCGTCCTCGATGACGCCCTGGACGGTCCGCTGTTTCGGCTGTCTCGCCCAGCCCGCGAAGTCCGACCCGTCGTAGGAGATGTCGAGCCGGAGTCGTACCAGTGCGGTCATGTCAGCCGAATTGTCCTTCTGCACCGTCCGTCCGTTCCCCCCGATGATCCGCGTTCATCGGGCACTCCCCAGACCTGCTCCTCAGCGAATCGTCGCCCCCCTGACATGACCATGCGATCAAGTCTGGCAAAGATCAGGCCCACCGTCCCGCAGCGGAACGGTGGGCCCTCACGAATGTCGAGCAAACGCTCGGCCAGGGACGTGCGACGAACTACTCCTTGTCGCCCTCGTCCTCGCCATTTTCGGCCTTGGCGTCGGCCTTGGCGTCCGTGGCGGCCTCGGTGCCGGCCGGCGTCTCGTCGTCCTCGGGGAGGTCGACGTCCTCGCTCGCCTTCGCCGGAGCGGCCTTGGCCGCGGGCGCGGCCTTGGCGGTCGAGACGGCCGGCATCTGCTCCTGCACCAGCTCGATCACGGCCATCGGGGCGTTGTCGCCCTTGCGCGGGCCGAGCTTGGTGATGCGGGTGTAGCCACCGGGACGGGTCTCGAACCGCGGCGCGATCTCGGTGAAGAGCTCGTGCACGACGGACTTGTCGCGGATCGTCCTGGCCACGAGGCGGCGGTTGTGCAGGTCGCCCTTCTTGGCCTTGGTGATCAGCTTCTCCGCCAGCGGACGGACCCGCCGGGCCTTGGCCTCGGTCGTGGTGATGCGGCCGTGCTCGAACAGCGCCGTCGCCAGGTTCGCCAGGATCAGGCGCTGGTGCGCGGGGCTGCCGCCGAAGCGGGCGCCCTTGGTGGGCTTGGGCATGGTGCTTCCTTCCTGCACCGGCCGTGTCAGGTACCGATGTCAGCTGGTCCCGGTACGGCCGGGGGACGCGCCCCCGGCCGCCGCGGATCGGGTTTCTGGTACTGCCGGGTTTCTAGTACTGCTCGGTCTCGGCGTAGCTCTGGTCGTCGTCGCTGTAGGAGTCGGCCGCCGCGCTCGGGTCGAACCCGGGCGGGGAGTCCTTCAGCGACAGGCCCATGTCGTTGAGCTTCTGCTTGACCTCTTCGATCGACTTGGCACCGAAGTTCCTTATGTCGAGCAGGTCCTGCTCGGAGCGGGCGACGAGCTCGCCCACCGAGTGGATGCCCTCGCGCTTGAGGCAGTTGTAGGAGCGGACCGTGAGGTTCAGCTCCTCGATCGGCAGGGCCAGGTCGGCGGCGAGCGCCGCGTCCGTCGGGGACGGGCCCATGTCGATGCCCTCGGCCTCGACGTTGAGCTCCCGGGCCAGCCCGAACAGCTCGACGAGGGTCTTGCCGGCGGAGGCGACCGCGTCGCGCGGCAGCATCGCCTGCTTCGTCTCGACGTCCAGGATCAGGCGGTCGAAGTCGGTGCGCTGCTCGACGCGGGTCGCCTCGACCTTGTAGGTGACCTTCAGCACGGGCGAGTAGATGGAGTCGATCGGGATCCGGCCGATCTCCTGGCCCGGCTGCTTGTTCTGCGCGGCGGAGACGTAGCCGCGGCCGCGCTCGACCGTCAGCTCCATCTCCAGCTTGGCCTTGTTGTTCAGCGTGGCGATGTGCAGGTCGGGGTTGTGCACCTCGACGCCCGCGGGCGGCGCGATGTCGGCCGCGGTGACCTCGCCCGGGCCCTGCTTGCGCAGGTACATGACCACCGGCTCGTCGTGCTCGGACGAGACGACGAGCTCCTTGAGGTTCAGGATGATGTCGGTGACGTCCTCCTTCACCCCCGGAACGGTGGAGAACTCGTGCAGGACGCCCTCGATGCGGATGCTGGTCACGGCCGCGCCGGGGATCGAGGAGAGCAGAGTACGACGCAGCGAATAGCCGATCGTGTAGCCGAAGCCCGGCTCCAGCGGCTCGATGGTGAACCGCGACCGGTACTCGTCGACCTGCTCTTCGGTGAGAGTCGGACGCTGAGCGATGAGCATGGTGATGCCTTCTTTCCGCGGTGCCCGCTATTTGACTACCGCGTCTGAGAGTGTTCCCCGATTCGCCGGGATCCCACGGGCGGGCCCGCGGAACCCCGGCGAGATGAAACGCCTACTTCGAGTAGTACTCGACGATGAGCTGCTCCTGAATGGGAGCGTCGATCTGCTGCCGGACCGGCATCGAGTGGACGAGGATTCGCATCTTCTCGCCGTCCACCCCGATCCACGCCGGGACGGGACGGTCGCCGACCTCGGCCTTGGCGACCTGGAACGGGACCATCTCCAGCGACTTCGGCTTGACATCGACGATGTCGGCCTCGGTCACCAGCGCCGACGGGATGTTGACCTTCCGGCCGTTGACCCTGATGTGGCCGTGCCGGATGAGCTGGCGGGCCATGTCGCGGGACTTGGCGAAGCCCGCGCGGTAGACGACGTTGTCGAGCCGCCGCTCCAGGAGGGCGAGCATGTTCTCGCCCGTCTTGCCCTGCTGGCGGTTCGCCTCGACGTAGTAGTTGTGGAACTGCCGCTCCAGCACGCCGTAGATGCGCCGTGCCTTCTGCTTCTCGCGAAGCTGCAGCAGGTACTCGGTCTCCTTCGGCCGGCCGCGTCCGTGCTCACCCGGCGGGTAGGGACGGATCTCGATCGGGCACTTGGGGCCCTCGCACTTGCTGCCCTTGAGGAACAGCGTCATCTTCTCGCGGCGGCAGAGCTTGCAGTCCGCACCGGTGTAACGAGCCATTGTTGTTAGATCTCCCCTGCCTCAGACCCGGCGACGCTTGGGTGGGCGGCAGCCGTTGTGCGGAACGGGCGTGACGTCCTGGATCGAGCCCACCTCCAGGCCGGTCGCCTGCAGCGACCGGATGGCGGTCTCGCGGCCCGAACCCGGGCCCTTCACGAAGACGTCGACCTTGCGCATCCCGTGCTCCATCGCGCGCCGGGCGGCGGCCTCGGCGGCCTGCTGCGCGGCGAACGGCGTGGACTTGCGGGAGCCCTTGAACCCGACGTGGCCGGACGAGGCCCAGGAGATCACGTTGCCGTTGGGGTCGGTGATCGAGACGATCGTGTTGTTGAACGTGCTCTTGATGTGGGCGTGCCCATGAGCGACGTTCTTCTTTTCCTTGCGGCGCACCTTCTTCGCGCCGACACGGCTTTTTGGAGGCATCTAGACTGCTCTCTCTACTCTTGAGGTCATCGATCCGGAGGACCGACTCCGGACTACTTCTTGCCGGCCTTCTTCTTGCCGGCCACGGTCTTCTTCTTGCCCTTGCGGGTGCGCGCGTTGGTCTGCGTGCGCTGACCGTGCACGGGCAGCCCGCGGCGGTGCCGGATGCCCTGGTAGCACCCGATCTCGATCTTGCGGCGAATGTCCGCCTGGACCTCGCGGCGAAGATCACCCTCGATCTTGTAGTTCGCCTCGATCCAGTCGCGGAGCTTCACCATCTCCTCGTCGCCGAGTTGGTGCACCCGCAGATCGCCGCTGAGTTCGGTCCCCGCGAGGGTCTCCAGCGCCCGCGTCCGGCCGATGCCGAAGATGTAGGTGAGAGCGACCTCCAGGCGCTTTTCGCGCGGGAGGTCGACGCCGAGTAGGCGTGCCATGTGGGCAGTTCCCTTTCGTTCCGCGGAGGTATGGACGCGTCACGTCCGCGAACACCCTGCCCGGGTGGCGGCCCCGGCCTCCGACGATCCGGGGGTGTCCCTCACACACTGCTGCCGTACGACCCCGTTGAGGGGAACGTACGGCCGGTGTGAAGGTTGCGACGCGCTTGCTGTGTGGTGCGGCGCCCGCGGGCCTGTCAGCCCTGGCGCTGCTTGTGGCGCGGGTCGGTGCAGATGACCATGACCCGGCCGTGCCGCCTGATGATGCGGCAGTTCTTGCAGATCTTCTTGACGCTCGGCTTGACCTTCACTGGGTCTCCTAGAGATCAGGGTCACCCCCGCGCAGCCACGCACAGGGAAGGCAACCCCAGTGGGATTTACTTGTAGCGGTAGACGATCCGACCGCGCGTGAGGTCGTAGGGGCTCAGCTCCACAACGACGCGGTCGTCCGGCAGGATCCGGATGTAGTGCATCCGCATCTTGCCGCTGATGTGGGCGAGCACCTTGTGCCCGTTGTCGAGTTCGACCCGGAACATGGCGTTCGGGAGGGACTCGATGACGGTGCCCTCGATCTCGATGGCCCCTTCTTTCTTGGGCATGTCCTCCGCGCTTCGTTAGATCGGCTCATTGGACTCGGCCCGGCTCCCGGAGGAGAATCGACCGCAGTCCACACCGCGACGCGGGAGGCGTCAGGAAGGGGAAACAGGCGGTCGCCGACGGACCGACAAAGGAGTCTACGTCAACCGGCCGTCCAATGCGAAATCAGCGCATGATACGGGCCCGGAGGCTCCTCCCGGCCCCAGCATACATCGCCCCCGCGTTGTACCTTTCCAGGAGAGATACGTTCGAGGAGGGTCAGCATGCCGAGCTATGACTTCGCGCTGATCCTCAGCCGTCCCCTCTACGAGGACGAGCTGGACCCGCTGTTCGGCCGCACCCACGGCGCCGTCACCGTGTCGATCATCAGCGAACCGCAGCATGCCGACCGTCCGGGCAACGCGTCCTGCACGTGGGCGGGCCCCACCCTCGCCGCCGCGATCATGGAGGTCGTGGAGCATGTCGAAGGCAGCGCGGACGGCGTGCACGTCCTACAGGTCGAGGCCGACCCGCTGCTGACGATCCGCGACATCGCCGAGCGGGTCGGACGGTCCCTCGACTCCGTCCGGCACGCGATCACCGGCTCGCGTGGCGCCGCCGGCTTCCCCTCGTCGGAGATGTCGACGGCCGGGCACCGGCTGTGGCGGTGGTCCAAGGTCGCCGCCTGGTACGGGCTGGACGACCCGCAGCTCGTCGAGGCCAAGCCGACGGTCCAGGCGATCAACGGCTGGCTCGCGCTGCGCGACGTCGTCCCCGACGTGGCCCCCGCCGCCGAAGAGGTCACCTCGGCCCTTTCCCTGGTGATCCCGCACGTCGCCTGAGTGACGTCCGTAGCGGAGCGCCAGCGGAGTGGAGG
>JBOHBY010000440.1:0-5794 GCA_050698635.1 Spirillospora sp. | reverse complement strand
CCCGCGCACCACAGCACGTCGAACGCGGGCAGCGGGTCGGGGAACCCCGGGTTGGCCGCCTCGACGCGGACGCCCGCGTCCTGGAGCGCCCGCGCGGCGGACGCGACGGCGGCGGCGATCTCGGGGTCGACGCTGACATGCCCGAGATCGGCGGAGAAGGCGGCCGACACGCCACGTACGTCCTGGTCGACCGCCCCGCTGTAGGCGCCGCCGTGGGGCCCGAGGTCGTAGGGGTCGCGGTGGTCGGGCGCGGCGAGGACGTCCAGGAGCAGCGCGACGTCGTCCACCGTGCGGGCCATCGGCCCGGCGTGCGCGAGGACGGCGAGCGAGCTGAGCGGGTACTGCGGGACGCGCCCGTGCGTGGGCTTGAAGCCGACGACGCCGCAGAACGCGGCCGGGATGCGGATCGAGCCGCCGCCGTCGGTGCCGACCGACAGCGCGCCCATGCCGGTGGCGACCGCGACCGCGCTGCCACCGCTGGAGCCGCCGGACGTGCGGGTCGTGTCCCAGGGGTTGCGGGTGATACCGGTGAGCGGGTTGTCGCAGACGCCCTTCCACCCCATCTCCGGGGTGTTGGTCTTGCCGAGCGCCACCAGGCCGCCCTCCCGGAGGCGTGCGGCGACGGGGCTGTCGACGTCCCACGCCTGGCCGGGGTCGACGTGCCGCGAGCCGCGCAGCGTCGGCCAGCCGCGGGTGAGGAAGAGGTCCTTGATCGACATCGGTACGCCGTCGAGGGGGCTCAGCGGGGACTTGGCGCGCCAGCGCCGCTCGGCGGCGCGGGCGGCCTCCAGCGCGCGGTCCGGATCGACCAGCGCGTAGGCGTTGTAGGCGGCGTCGCGGGCCTGGATCACGTCCAGTGCGGCGGTCGCCGCCTCCACCGGGGAAAGGGTCCCGGCGGCATAGGCGGTGACGAGTTCGCGCGCCGTCGGGACATTGTCGAGATCGCCGGCCATCCGTCCTCCTGAGAATTCGAGTGACGCTGTCTATTACGTCGCGGGCGCGGTGGAACGCCCCGGTACACGTCCGCGGGCTTCTCAGTGTGGGTGGCCGTCTGTGCAGGTCACGGCCTGACGATCTCCTTCGACCGACCGGTCGGGCGACTCCAGTTAACCTCGCCTTCGCGAGGCCGTCAACCCCCCGATTTCCGGGGATTGACATTTCGCCGGAGATCGTAGTTCCATCCGAAACGGGTGGGCGGCGGACCCAATTCACGGCGTCCTGGCATAACCCGATCTTGAATGGCGAGGAGCGGTTCGTGTCCATTGATTCCAGGATTCCGGCGGGGCCGCCGCCCGGCGTCCTCCCCCGGCGGATGCTCGCGCAGGTCGTCCGGCAGGACCGCTGACGGCTCCCACGGCAGGGCCCGGAGGGCTCCCGGCCGGGCGTTGACAACGGCCAGGGGTCATGGAAAAGTCGAAACCGACCGACTAGTCGGTCGAATGGAGGGTGACGGCGAATGGACTTCAGCATCCCGGCCGAGCTCAGCATGTTCGTCGACTCCGTGCGCCGGTTCCGCGAGCGGGAACTGATGCCGCTGGAGCCGCGCTTCCTCACCGAGGGCAGGCTCACCCCGCAGGAGCGCCGCGATCTCCAGGAGAAGGCCCGTGACCAGGGCCTTTGGGCGCTGGACGTCCCCGAGGAGTACGGCGGCCAGGGCATGGGCACCCTCGCCGCCTGCCTCGTCGCCGAGGAGCTCTACAAGCATCCGGCGATGTTCGACTTCGGCGGCAGCCCCGAGCCCGTCCTCTACCAGGCCGACGACGAGCAGAAGAAGAAGTACCTGCATCCGGTCATCGCGGGCGAGCGGCGCAGCTGCTACGCCTTCACCGAGCCCGGCACCGGCTCGGACTTCGCCCGGATCACCACGACGGCGGTGCGCGGCGGCGACGACTGGGTCATCAACGGCACGAAGACCTTCATCTCCGAGGTGGACCGCGCCGACTTCTGCATCCTGTTCGCCAGCACCGACCCGTCCGCCGGGGGGCGCGGCATCACCTGCTTCCTGGTCGACAAGGGCACGCCGGGGTTCGACGCGTCCCGTCCGATCCCGACCATGGGCGATGACTGGGAGCCCTACGAGCTGTCGTTCAGCGACTGCGTCGTCCCGGACTCGGCCCGGCTCGGCCCGGTCGGCGGCGGCTGGGCGCTGGCGAACGAGCAGCTCACGCACGGCCGCCTCAAGATCGCCGCCTACCAGCTCGGCATCGCGCAGCGCTGCATCGACATGGCCGTCGAGTGGGCGAAACAGCGCGTGACCTGGGGCAAGGCCATCGCGACGCGGCAGGCGGTGCAGTGGATGCTGGCCGACTCCGCCGTCGAGCTCGACGCCGCCCGCTTCCTGGTCTACCGCGCCGCGTGGATGGCGGACGAGGGCCGGACGATCCGCAACGAGGCCTTCATGGCCAAGCTCTACGCGACGGAGATGGCCCAGCGCGTCACCGACCGCTGCCTCCAGATCTTCGGCGGCCTCGGCTACAGCAAGGAGCTGCCGATCCAGAGCTTCTACCGGCAGGTGCGGGTGTGGCGGATCGGGCACGGGTCGTCGGAGATCCACCGCTGGATGATCGCGCGTAACCTCCTCGGACTGTCGTCGCGGGACTGAGCGCGGGAGCCGTCGTGGATCTGATCGGGAACCGCACCCTCGCCGACCTCCTCGCCGAGCGGGCCGGCCGGCATCCTGACCGTGCCTGCCTCGTCGTCGAGGACGGGTCCGGCACCGTCACCGAGTACACCTACCGGGAGACGCTCGACGCCGTCCGCCGCACCGCCGGAGGGTTCGCCGCGCTGGGCGTCGGGCACGGCGACGCGGTCGTGATCCAGCTGCGCAACTGCGCCGAGTTCGTCTTCGCGTGGTTCGGGCTGGCGTGGCTCGGGGCGGTCATGGTGCCGTCGAACGTCGCGAACTCGGCGGCCGAGCTGGCGTATCTGATCGAGCGCTCGGAGGCGGTGGGCGTCGTCACCGAGCCCGTCCACCTGCCGATGTTCGCCGAGGTCCTGGCGGACGCGCCGAAGGTGCGGCACCGGATCCTCGCGCGCGGCGACGGCGCCGCGCGCGACGGGTTCGTCGCGTTCGCGGACGTCTCGTCCGGCCCGCCCACCGACCCCGCCAAGGGCGTGGGCTCCGAGGACGTCGTGGAGATGGTGTTCACCTCCGGCACCACCGCCCGGCCCAAGGCCGTCATGATCACGCACGCGAACTGCCTGTGGGGCGGCGAGCGCGTGTCGCGGGGCGCGGCGCTGCACGGCGGCGACCGGCTGCTGACCGCGCTGCCGCTCTTCCACATCAACGCGCAGGAGATCACGGTGCTCGCCGCGCTCACCGTGGGCGGCACGGCCGTCCTGCTGGAGGAGTACCACGCCAGCGGCTTCTGGTCGCGGGTCCGGCACCACGGCGCGACGTCGGTGAGCCTGGTCGCCATGCAGGTGCGGACGATGCTCGCGCGGCCGCCGTCACCGGACGACGCCGCGCACCGCGTCCACCGCGCCATCTACGCGATCAACGTCACCGACCAGGAGAAGGACGCGTTCGAGCGCCGCTTCGGCGTCGAGCTGATCAACGGCTACGGGCTGTCGGAGGGCGGCACCGTCGTCACGATGTCCCCGGTGTTCGGGGACCGACGGTGGCCGTCCATCGGGCTGCCGAACTTCGACCGCCGCATCCGGATCGTGGACGACGCCGGACGCGACGTCCCCGCGGGCGAGGTCGGCGAGATCCTCGTGTCCGGCGTGCCCGGCAGGACGCTGATGAAGGGCTACTTCAAGGACCCGGAGGCGACCGCCGCGACCGTCCGGGACGGCTGGCTGCACACCGGCGACCACGGCTACCTCGACGAGCAGGGCTACGTGTACTTCTTCGACCGCAAGAAGGACGTCATCAAGCGGGCGGGCGAGAACGTCTCCGCGAGCGAGGTCGAGTTCGCGCTGCTGGCGCATCCGGCGATCGCCGAGGCGGCCGTCGTCGCCGCGCCCGACCCGGTGCGCGACGAGGAGGTCGTCGCGTTCGTCGTGCCGACGCCCGGCGGACCGGCACCCGACCGTGAGGAGATCACCGCGCACTGCCGGACGCGGCTGGCGTCCTTCAAGGTGCCGACGCGGATCCAGGTCGTCGCCGAGCTGCCGAAGACCTCGATCGGCAAGGTCGAGAAGAAGGTACTGAGGCGGCGCTTGTCCGAGGCCGGCCCGAGCGCGGGAGGTGAGCGATGAGTTCCCTGGAGGAGGTGTGCGAGCGCGTGCGCGAGCAGGTCGGGACGGTCGTCCGCGACAGCCTGGGCCGCGTATCCGCGACGGAGTTCCAGCGGTTCGCGATGGCCGCCGGGGAGACCGACCCGGTGTACTTCGACGACGCGGCCGCCCGCGCCGCCGGGCTGCCCGGCGCGGTCGCGCCGCCGCTGTTCCTGAGCAGCGTGCTCGGCTGGGGCGCGGGCCCTGCCGACGCCGAACTCGGCGCGGACGGCACCGGCGACGAGACCGCCGGGCTCCCCCTCGCCGGGCTCCGGCTGATGGGCGCCGGTCAGGACCTCGACTTCCACAACCCGGTGCACGACGGGGTGCGCGTCGTCCGGGAGACATCGGTCGAGGACGTGACGCTCAAGGCCGGCCGCTCCGGCCCGTTCCTCGTCATCACGCGGCTGCGCAGGTTCCTGGACGAGTCGGGCACTCCCCTGCTGACCTGCCGCGACAACCTCATCGCCCGCCCGGAGGCGACCGAATGACCTCCCGGGCCTCCCGGGCCTCCCGGACGTTCGGGGACGTCGCCGTCGGCATGGCGCTCGACCCGGTGACGATCCGTCCGACCGCGACGCAGCTGTTCCGGTTCAGCGCGGCGACGTGGAACGCGCACCGCATCCACTACGACCCCCGGTACGCGGAGACGGAGGGGTACCCGGACGTGCTCGTCCAGTCCCATCTGCACGGCTGCTTCCTGCTGCGGACCGCACTCGCCTGGGCGGGCCCGGCGGCGCGGCTGCGCTCGTTCGGCTGGCGCAACCGCGGCATCGCCGTGCCCGGCGACACGCTGACCTGCACCGGCGTCGTGACCGCCTGCCGGGTGGACGGGCCGCGCGCCGGGATCGTCGAGTGCGCCCTGGAGGAACGCAAGGACGACGGGACGCTCTGCGCCCCCGGAACCGCCGTGCTGGAACTCCCGAGAGAGGACGCCCAAGCGTGACCGTTCAGCAGGACACCGACACCACATCGCGCCGCCTGTACCGGACGATGGCGCGGATCCGGTCTTTCGAGACGGCCGCGTCCAAGCTGATGGCGACCGGACGGCTCCCCGGGACGCTGCACGTCTCGATCGGCCAGGAGGCGGTCGCGGCCGGGGTCTGTGACGTCCTTCGCCGCGACGACCACATCACCACCACCCACCGGGGCCACGGCCACTGCATCGCCAAGGGCGGTGAGCCGAAGGCGATGATGGCGGAGCTGCTCGGCCGCGCGACCGGATACTGCGGCGGACGGTCGGGGTCGATGCACATCGCCGACCCGTCCGCCGGGATCCTCGGCGCGAACGCGATCGTCGGGGCGGGCATCCCGATCGCGCTCGGCGGCGCGTTCGCGGCGGCCCGGCACGGGCGGAAGGGCGTCGCGGTGGCGTTCTTCGGCGAGGGCGCCGTCGCGCAGGGCGTGTTCCACGAGTCGCTGAACCTCGCGGCCCTGTGGAGGCTGCCGATCGTGTTCGTGTGCGAGAACAACCAGTACGTCGAGCTGACCCCGGTCTCGGTGCATCTGGCCGCGGAGCGCGTCGCCGACCACGCCGGCCCGTACGGCATTCCGGGCGTCCGGGTGGACGGCA
>JBOHBY010000439.1:0-4357 GCA_050698635.1 Spirillospora sp. | reverse complement strand
CCTCGGGCCCGTCCGAGATAGGCGGCCAGTGCCTCGCGCAGCTCGGGTCGGCCGCGCGGGTCGCCGAGGGCGTGCGCCTCGGGCGGCGCGGTGGCCAGGACGCGGCGGGTCGAGCGCAGCCAGGCCTGCGATGGGAACGCGCTGAGGTCGGGTCGTCCTGGGAGGAGGTCGTGGACGGGTCGGCGTGTGTCGTGTGGGCCAAGCGGGCCTTCGGAGGTGGGGGCGATCTCCGCGACCCTCGTTCCGGAGCCGGGAACGGTCGTCAGGTAGCCCTCGGCCGTCAGCTGGTCGTAGGCGGCGGTCACCGTGCCGCGTGAAAGGCGGAGCTGGGCGGACAGGGCGCGGGTCGACGGGACGGCGTCGCCCGGGGCGAGCCGTCCGGTGCGGATCGCGGCGCGGAGGGCGCGTTCGAGGCCCGTCCGGCGGCCACCGGACGTGTCGAGATCAAGGTGAAGGTCGACCCCGGAACCGGCCCATTCTTTCGGCACGAGACTGGATCTTAATCGTGGTCCGGTGGTGGTCTAGGTTCGCGGCATGTTCGTTTTCGCGCAGCTCAGCGACACGCATCTGGACGGCGGCGACCGCGCCTTCGAGCGGACGGCGCGGGTCATGGAGCGTGTGAACGCCGTGCCGCTCGACGCCGTCCTCGTCACGGGTGACATCGCCGACCATGGCGCGGCCGACGAGTACAGGCAGGCGCGTGAGGTGCTGCGGTCACCGCATCCGGTGCTGACGTGCCCCGGCAACCACGACGTCCGCGGCCCGTACAGTGAGGTTCTCCTGGACGAGCCGCCGGACGGCGGGCCGATCAACCGGATGCACAAGGTGGCGGACGTGGTGTTCGCGATGTGCGACTCGACCGTTCCCGGCAAAGATCACGGGTTCCTTGACGAGGAGACGATCGGCTGGCTCGACCGGGGGCTTGGGGCTGAGCCGGAGGCTCCGGCGTTCGTCTGTTTCCATCATCCGCCGGTGGCGCTGAACATCCCGTACGTGGACGAGATCCGGCAGTTCGGCGAGGAACGGCTGGCCGAGGTCGTCGCCCGGCATCCGCAGATCGTGGCCGTGCTGTGCGGGCACGCGCACACGGCGGCGGCCGCGACGTTCGCGGGGCGTCCGTTGCTCGTCGCGCCGGGTGTCGTGTCCACGCTGAGGTTGCCGGGTGAGGAGGGCGGCGTCGCCGACTACGGCGCTCCCCCGGGGCTGGCGTTCCACGTCCTGGACGATGACGGGCGCCTGACCACGCACTACCGCACCGTCTAGACGTACTCCAGGAGGAAGATCGCGGAGGTGCCGGACGCGAGCAGCGTGGTCGTGTAGTTCAGGATAGTGGACGAGTGTTCGCCACACCGAACGAGGACGGGACGGACCAGCATGAAGCACCTCGGCATCCTCGCCCACAGCGTCGAAGGCGCCGCGCTGTGCCTGCGCGCCTTCTGCCAGGAGGGTTTCCGCGAACTCGGCCCCGACGACCACCCGGACGTAACGCTCGACCTCATCGCGATGGCGCGGAGCATGCCCGCGTGGGACGCCGGAGACCATGATCCGATCCGGGCGACGCTGGGCGAGAGCGTCCGGCGGCTCGCGGCGGCGGGCGCCGACTTCTTCGCCTGCCCGGACAACACCGCGCACCTGGCGCTCGAACGTCCCGGCGCCGACCTGCCGCTGCCCGGCCTGCACATCGCCCAGGTCGTCGCGGACCAGGCCGTCCACGACGGGCGCGCCCGCGTCGGCGTCCTCGGCACCCGTTACACGATGGACGGCCCCGTCTACCCGCGTGAGCTGGCGGCGCGCGGCATCGCCGCCGAGGTTCCTGACACCGCCGACCGCGACACCGTGCACAGGATCATCTTCGACGAGCTCGTCAACGGCGTCTTCACCGAGGAGTCGCGGCGCGCGTACGTCGAAGTCGTCGGGCGGCTCGCCGACCGTGGGTGCGACGCCGTCGCGCTGGTGTGCACCGAGATCCCGCTCCTGGTCACACCCGACGTGTCGCCGCTGCCGACGCTCGACTCCACCCGCCTGCTCGCCCGCGCCGCCTTCGAGGTGGCCGCCGGGCGCCGTCCCCTCCCCGTGTGGCGCGGCGGGCCCGCCGACGTTTCGGCCGGTGACGAAGCGACCCGATCTTAGATTCGAGGGCGTGGAGAGCAGAGACCTGGTCGTCGGGCGGTACGCCGATGTCGTCGCCGTGCTGGAGGACCCGCGCTTCGGCGGGAGGGCGCGGAAACGGCCGTCGCGGCGCTGGTCGGGCTTCTCGGTCCTGGGCCGGACGAGCAGGTCGCCGGGCGGATCTCCGTCCTCATGCAGGCGTGCGAGGCCACGGCGGAACTCGTCCGGAGGACGCTGCCGTACGCACGCCGCCCAGAGTCGCGCGGCCGGACGGTGGACGCGATCATCGCCGAGACCCTGCGGTTCGACCCGCCCGTCCCCGTCATGCGCCGCGTCGCGGCCACCGACGACGCCCACCTCAGCGGGCGCGCCATCGCGCGCGGCACCCTGCTCATCCTTGACCTGCGGGCCGCCAACCGGGACCCGGACGTGTTCGCCGCCCCCGACCGTTTCGATCCCGACCGGCGGGAACGTCCCCACCTGACGTTCGGCGCGGGGCGGCGCCCGTGCCCCGGCTCCGATCACGCGCTGCACCTGGCCGCCGGCGTCGTCGAGGCCGTCCTGTCCGGAACGGAGGTCCACCGGTGAGCTTCCACGATCTGCACCATGGTGATCGTCCGCTGCTGCTGCCGAACGCGTGGGACTTCGCGAGCGGCGCCGCGCTGGTCAAGGCCGGGTTCCCCGCCGTCGGGACGACGAGCCTCGGCGTCGCCGCCGCGGCCGGGAAGATCGACGCGGCGGGCGACACCCGCGACGAGACGATCGCGCTCGCCAGCATCCTGGCCCGCCTGCCCGTGCCGGTGACCGTCGACATCGAGGGCGGGTTCTCCACGCGGGTCACCGACGTCGCCGAGCTCGTCACCGAGCTGGCCTCGTTCGGCATCGCCGGGATCAACCTGGAGGACGGCCGCGCCGACGGGACGCTCGCACCGCTCGACGACCAGACCACCATGATCGCGGAGGTGAAGCGGGCCGCGCCGCACATGTTCCTCAACGCCCGCACCGACACGTTCTGGCTCGGCGGCCCCGACCGGGACGAGACCCTCCGGCGGGCGCGCGCCTACGCGGAGGCGGGCGCGGACGGGATCTTCGTGCCCGGGATCGTCGACGACGCCGACATCCGCGCCGTGCTCGACGTCGCGGACGTCCCGCTGAACGTGCTGCTCATGCCCGGCAAGACCGAGTACGAGCGGCTCGCCCGCCTCGGCGTGCACCGCGTGAGCACGGGCTCGCTGCTGTTCCGCAAGGCGTTGCAGGCCGCGGTGTCCGCCGCCCTCGGCGTCACCGGGGACGGCCGTGAGCAGCCCGCGCTGTCGTACGGGGACGTCCAGGAACTCGTCCAGGGCTGACCAAGGCTTACGGGACGGCGTCGACGATACGGCGCGATCCGATCCAGCGGGAGCGGTCCGCGGCGTAGTAGGCGGCGCCGTCGGGTCCGGCGGGGCCGTCCGGACGGCGGCGCATCCCGAGCTGGAGCGCGATCTCCGCCGACGCGGGGTTCGCCATGTCGATCTCGGCGGTGACCCGGTGCACGCCGACCACCCCGAACGCGTAGTCGAGCACGGCGCGGGACGCCTCGGCGGCGAGGCCCTGGCCCCACCGGTCCGGTTCCAGGCTGTAGAGGATCTCGACGTCCACGCCGTGGCCGAGCGGGCCGTCGTGGTGGCTGAGCCCGGCCACGCCGATCAGCGGGTCGCCGGGCGCCGCCCCGTTGCCCGTCGTCCCGGAGACGCGATCCGTCCCGTCGATGCCGCCGGCCCAGCGGACGGGGCGCAGCGCCCACAGCCCGTAGCCCTCGGTCGCGAAGTCGCGCTCGCTCGAATCGATGATCTCCGAGACCTGGACGGCGGAGATCAACCGGTCGTCGAAGAGGTGGCGCCGGACGAGCGGGCCCGTCCAGTGCGTCAGCAGCGCGCCGTGGTCGTTCATCGACACCGGATGCAGCACGAGCCGCACCGTGCGCAGGACCTCAGTCATCCAGGTCCTCCGGCTCCTCCGGCGGCCATTCGGGCGCGGGCTCGCCGCCCGGGACACCGATCCGGAACACGCGCAGTTGCAGCGCCAATGCCCGGTAGTAGCCGACGAGCGTGACCAGCTCGACGAGCGCGGCGCGGCCGAGAGTGGTCGCGGCCTCGGTGAACACGGCGTCGCCGAGGTCGTCCTCGGCGGCGAGCTGCCGGGCCGCCTCGTACACGACGCGTTCGCGGACGTCGCCGAGCATCGGCGCGCGGCCCGCGCGGATCGCGTC
>JBOHBY010000438.1:0-4844 GCA_050698635.1 Spirillospora sp. | reverse complement strand
GGCGGACCCGCCCGGGGGCTGGAGCGCGCCGCCGGTGCAGGGCGGCTGCGACTCCTGAGCGACGAGCCTGAACGTCAGCGGCTCGCGCAGGTCGACGGGGCCGGACGAGACCGGGTCGGACGAGTCGTCGTCCGGGAGCACCAGGATCGCGACGGCCGCCACGGCGAGCATGACGGCGACCACCGCCGCGGCCGCCAGCACCACGAGGAGGAGCGGCCCCTTCCCCCGCGCCGGTGGCGGCGCGGAGGGCGGCGGCAGATGCGGCGGAGGCGGCGCACCATGCGGCTGCTCGAACGCGGGCGGCTGCTCGAACGCGGGCGGCGGCTGCTCCCGCGGGGTCGGGTCGTCGTCCGGAGAGCCCGGGGGCTGGCTCACGTGGTGTCCGTTCGTCAGGGGCGCCCCTGCCGGGGACGGCGCGTGCTCAGGCCACCTTCGCCCATCTGACGAGCACCTCCCGCGCCAGGCCCCGGTAGGCGTTGGCGCCCATCGAGTTGGGGTCGAAGAAGGTGATCGGCTCCCCGGCGACGGTCGCGTCCGGGAACCGTACGGTCCGGTTGATGACGGTGTGGAAGACCTTCTCGCCGAACGCCTCGACGATCCGGCCGAGGACCTCCCTGGTGTGCAGGGTCCGCGAGTCGTACATGGTGCCGAGGACGCCGTCGATGACGAGGTCGGGGTTGATGCGCCCCTGGACCTTCTCGATGGTCTCCATCAGCAGCGCCACGCCGCGCATCGCGAAGTACTCGCACTCCAGCGGGATCAGCACGCCCTCGCTCGCGGCCAGCGCGTTGATGGTGAGCAGGCCGAGCGACGGCTGGCAGTCGATGAGGATGTAGTCGTAGTGCGCGACGGCCGACTTCAGCGCGCCCTGCAGGATGTACTCGCGGCCGACCTCGTGGACGAGCTGGACCTCGGCGCCGGACAGGTCGATGTTGCTCGGCAGCAGCTCCATCCCGTCGACGCCGGTCTCGATGACGATGTCCTCCCACTCGGTGTCGCGTTCGAGCAGCATGTTGTGGACCGTCACCTCGAGCTGGCGCGGGTCGCCCTTGCCGAGGCCGACCGACAGCGCGCCCTGCGGGTCGAAGTCGACGAGCAGGACGCGGCGGCCGAACTCGGCCAGCGCCGCCCCCAGGTTGATCGTCGTGGTGGTCTTGCCGACGCCGCCCTTCTGGTTGCAGACGGCGACGATCCGTGCGGGCCCGTGTTCGTCCAGTGCCTCCGGTTCGGGAAACACCGGCACGGGTCTTTGAGTGGGCCCGAGGGCCCGCCTTGGATCGGTCTCGATGGTGGCGGAGGAAAGGACTCCATCCGCACCGTTAGTGCTGGTCACCAGATCCCTCCCCGGCGGCCCGGAAATGCCATCCAGAACGGGGACTCTAGGCCCGTCCCTCCCCGGTCACAAGCCGACGCGCGCCGATCGTAGCGATTTGTCAGCCCCGGAGCGAACGGGTTGTCAGGTCCGGGCGCGGGGGTGGGAGGTGGCGTAGACCTCGCGCAGCAACTGCACGGTCACCAGCGTGTACACCTGCGTTGTCGTGACGGACGCGTGCCCGAGCAGCTCCTGGACGACGCGGACGTCGGCGCCGCCGTCCAGCAGATGGGTGGCGAACGAGTGCCGCAGCGTGTGCGGGGACACCTCCGACAGGTGCGCCCGGTCGGCGGCGGCGCGCAGCACCATCCACGCGCCCTGCCGCGACAGCCGCCCGCCGCGCGCGTTCAGGAACAGCGCGGGGCCGCCCCGTCCGGCCGCCGCCAGTTCGGGACGGGCCCGCACCAGGTAGGCGTCCACGGCCTCACGGGCGTAGTCGCCGATCGGGACGACGCGGGCCTTGCCGCCCTTGCCCGCGACGCGGACGAAACCGTCGCGCGGGTCGAGGTCGTCGACGTCCAGGCCGACGGCCTCGGAGATCCGGGCGCCGGACCCGTACAGCAGCTCCAGCAGCGCCCGGTCGCGTAGCCCGCGCGCGGCGGCGGGGTCTCCGGGGTCGCCGGGGACGGCCGCGGCGGCGAGGAGGCGTTCGACCTCGTCCAGCGAGATGGCCTTGGGGAGGCGGCGCGGCGGCGTCGGCGGCTTGACGTCGGTGGCGGGGTCGCGGGCGGCGAGGCCCTCGCGCAGCGCGAAGCGGTGCAGCCCCCGGACGGCGACGAGCGCCCGCGCCGCCGAACCGGCCGACAGCGGCGGATGGTCGTCGTCGCCCTCTCGGAGCGTCACCAGGTAGGCGCGGACGTCGTCCTCGGTGATGTCACCGATGGCCTCGCGTCCGCGCCCGCTCTGGATCAGCACGTACCGGCGCAGGTCCCGGCGGTAGGAGCTGAGCGTGTTGGCGGCCAGGCCCCGTTCGACGGCCAGGTGCCCCAGATAGGTGCGCACGGTGGAGCCGAGCGCCGAGTCCGGACCGAGCGCCGAGTCCGGGCCTGGATCCACCGCAGAACCGGGGCCGGGCACGGGGGGCCGCGTCGCGCTCCGGGGGGTCGGGGACGGGGACAGTGCGGCACCTCTTCCGGCCGTGGGCTCCGGGGACCCGCCCATCATGCCCCCTCCGGCGGCCGGAGGGGGACCTCATCGGGCTCAGTCCTCCGGCGCGTCGGCGGGGCGCAGGCCCGCGAACCCGGAGGCGCGGGCGGCGTGCGCCGCGAGGACGCCCATGCACGCGATCGAGTTGTGCACCTCACCGGCCAGGACCTTGCGGACGGCGTCGTCCAGCGGCACCCACACGACCGGCATGTCGGCCTCCTCGTGGACGCGTTCGAAGTCGATCTCGGCCGCGGGCACCTCGGTGAGGCCGCGGGCCAGGAAGATCCGGACGCGCTCGTCGGACATGCCGGGCGAGGTGTAGACGTCGAGGAGGGTGTCCCAGCGGCCGGCGCGGTACCCGGACTCCTCCAGGAGTTCCCGTTCGGCGAGCTTGTGCAGGGGCTCGCCGTCCACGTCGCGCAGCCCGGCGGGCGCCTCCCACAGCAGCCGCCCCACGGGATGGCGGTACTGGCGGAGCAGCAGGACGCGGTCGTGGTCGTCGAGGGCGAGGACGCCGACGGAGCCGAGGTGCGCGATCACGTCGCGGGTGACGATCTCGGTGCCGTCGCCGCGCGGCATCTCGACGCTGTCGCGCCGGACGGCGAACACCTTTCCCTCGAAGGGCGTGGTCTGCTCCACGACCGTCCAGCGTTCGGGCCGGTCGCGGACGTCGTCCGGGGTCACGGAGCCGTCACCCCGCCCTCGGCGCCACCGCCGCGGGCCTCGGCGTAGTCGAGCGCGGCGGACACGAGCCCGGTGAACAGCGGGTGCGGACGCGTCGGACGCGACCGGAACTCCGGGTGCGCCTGCGTGCCGACGAAGAAGGGGTGCTGGTCGGGCGGCAGCTCGACGTACTCGACGAGCCGTCCGTCGGGCGACAGCCCGGAGAAGCGCAGCCCGGCCTTCTCCAGCCGGTCGCGGTAGGCGTTGTTGACCTCGTACCGGTGCCGGTGCCGCTCGGACACCTTCGCCTCCCCGTACAGGTCGCGGACGACCGAACCGCCGGCGAGGTCGGCCGGGTAGAGGCCGAGCCGCATCGTCCCGCCCATGTCGCGCTCCCCGGCGACGACGTCGACCTGCTCGGCCATCGTCGCGATGACGGGGTCGGCGGCGGTGGCGTCGAACTCGGCGCTGTCGGCGCCGCCGAGCCCGCCGAGCGTCCGCGCCGCCTCGATGACCATGCACTGCAACCCGAGGCAGATGCCGAGCAGCGGCACCCGGTTCTCGCGGGAGTGCCGCACCGCGCCGATCTTGCCCTCGATGCCGCGGACGCCGAACCCGCCGGGGATGAGGACGCCGTCGACGCCGTCCAGCTCCCGCTTGGCGCCCTCGGGCGTCTCGCAGTCGTCGCTCTTCACCCAGCGGATGCGCACCCTGGCGTCGTTGCCGAACCCGCCGTGCCGCAGCGCCTCGGTGACCGACAGGTACGCGTCGGGCAGGTCGATGTACTTGCCGACCAGCGCGATCGTGACCTCGCGCGCGGGCTTGTGGACGCGGCGCAGCAGCTCGTCCCACGCGCCCCAGTCGACGTCGCGGAACGGCAGGTCCAGGCGGCGCACGACGTAGGCGTCCAGGCCCTCGGAGTGCAGCACCTTCGGGATGTCGTAGACGCTCGCGGCGTCGACCGCCGAGACCACGGCCTCGCGGTCGACGTCGCACATCAGGCTGATCTTGTGCTTGAGCCCGTCGGTGATCGCCCGGTCGGACCGGCACACGATCGCGTCGGGCTGGATGCCGATGGAGCGCAGCGCGGCGACCGAGTGCTGCGTCGGCTTGGTCTTCAGCTCCCCGGACGGCCCGATGTAGGGCAGCAGCGACACGTGCAGGAAGAAGCAGTTCTCCCGCCCGATCTCGTGCCGGATCTGCCGCACCGACTCCAGGAACGGCAGGGACTCGATGTCGCCGACGGTCCCGCCGACCTCGGTGATGACGACGTCGACCTCCGCGTCGTCGGCCATCCCCCGGATCCGGTCCTTGATCTCGTTGGTGATGTGTGGGATGACCTGAACGGTGTCGCCGAGGTAGTCGCCGCGGCGCTCCTTGGCGATCACGCTCTGGTAGATGCGACCGGTGGTGACGTTCGACGCCTGCGACAGGTTCTCGTCGATGAACCGCTCATAGTGCCCAAGGTCCAGGTCGGTCTCGGCGCCGTCATCGGTCACGAAGACCTCGCCGTGCTGGTACGGCGACATCGTGCCCGGATCGATGTTGATGTACGGATCGAGCTTCAGGATGCTGACCGGCACGCCACGGGCCTTGAGGATGCGCCCGATGCTGGCCGCCGTGATGCCCTTGCCGAGGGAGCTCGTGACACCGCCCGTGACGA
>JBOHBY010000437.1:0-4011 GCA_050698635.1 Spirillospora sp. | reverse complement strand
GTCCGGCGGCGACCGCGCGGGCCGCGGGCAGGGCGGCACCGGCGACGGGCGCGGGCACCCGGTCCAGGGCTTGCAACGCGATGTCGACCGCGTCCGCCCAGCGGGCCAGGTGCCGGCGGCGCAGGGTGGCGCGGTCGGCCTCGGGCGCGTAGTCCTTGTCGTAGGAGGTGAGGTCGAGGTTGTCGAGGTGCAGGCGCGGGTTGGAGCGGTGCTCGGCGACCTCGCCGAACGCCGTCCGGGTCCATTCCTCGAAGACGGTCAGGTGCGCCTCGTCGTGCGGATCCGCCAGGCGGGGCCCCTGCCCGAGCCGCGCCAGGCCGTGCCGGACGCCGTCGGGGGTGAGGTCCTGGATCTCCGCGTCGTACTCGTGCCGTCCCAGGTACTCCCGGGCACGCCGCCGGTAGAAGTCGAGCACCGCCCGGACCCGGTCCATGCTCATCCCTCGCTTCCCGAGTCGACGACGTCCCTGATGGCGTCGCCCAGCAGGTTGAACGCCAGCACCGTGAGCACGATCGCGAGTCCGGGCAGCGCCGCCACCCACCACGCCTGGTCGATGTACTGGCGGCCCTCCGAGGTCAGCGCACCCCAGCTCGGCGTCGGCGGCTGGACGCCCAGCCCGAGGAACGACAGCGCCGACTCCGTCAGCACCAGCCGCGCGAACTCGAAGGTCAGGAACACCACGATCGTGGTGGCGGTGTTGGGCAGCAGATGCCGGAACAGGACGCGGACGTCGCGCAGCCCGATCGCGACCGCCGCCTCGACGAACTCCTTCTCCCGCAGCCGCAGCACCTCACCGCGCACCAGCCGGGCGTACGGGGCCCAGCCGGTGAACCCGAGGATGAGGATCAGGTTGGTCACGCTCGGCCCGAACGCCGCCACCACCGCGATCAGCAGCACCAGCACCGGGAACGCGAGCTGGACGTCGGTGACGCGCATGATGGTCGCGTCCAGCCAGCGTCCGTAGTACCCGGCGAGCAGGCCCAGCGGCACGCCGACGAGCAGCGCGATCGCCGCCGAGCACAGCACGATCAGCAGGGTGAAGCGGGCACCCGCGACGAGCACGCTCAGGATGTCGCGGCCCAGCGCGTCCGTGCCGAGCGGGAAGCCGCCGGAGCCGGGCGCCTGGAGCCGGTTGGCTGAGTTCCCTCGTGCGGGGTCGTGCGGGAGCAGCGAGGTGGGCAACAGCGCGCACACCACCAGAACGCCGAGCACCACGGTGCCGTAGAGGGCCCCCGGGCGGCGGATCAGCCAGCGCACGGCCGTCATGACAGCCGGATCCTGGGATCGAGGACCGCGTACAGCACATCCACCACCAGGTTGACGAGGATGAACACCACCGCGGCGAACACCACGGCGCCTTGCACGACCGGGAAGTCACGGGAGAAGACGGCGTTGATCATGAGCTGGCCGACGCCGGGCCAGGCGAACACCGTCTCGATGACGATCGCGCCCGACAGCGCGTATCCCAGTTGCAGGCCGATCACGGTGACGACGGGGATGAGCGCGTTCTTCAGGATGTGCACCCCGACGACCCGGCGTTCCGGCGTCCCCTTGGCGCGCGCGGTGCGCACGTAGTCCTGCCGGGCCACGTCGAGCGTGGCCCCGCGCGAGATGCGCAGCACCAGCGGGATCAGATACACCGCCAGCGTGACGGCGGGCAGGACGTAGTGCGCGGACGTGGACGCCCCGCCCGTGGGCAGCACCTCCAGGCTCACCCCGAAGACGAGGATCAGCAGCAGCCCGAAGTAGAACGAGGGCACGGCCTGGCTGAACAGCGTCACGACGCGGATGGCCGAGTCGATCCAGGAGCCGCGGCGCAGCGCCGCGAGCATGCCCAGCGGCACCCCGATCAGGGTGGCCAGCAGGATCCCGTAGAGGGCGAGTTGCAACGTGGCGGGCAGCCGCTGCCCGATGAGACTGGAGACCGGCTCCTTGTACCGGATGGAGTCACCGAAGTCGCCGGTGACCGCGTTGCCGACGTAGTAGAGGAACTGGAGCGGGAGCGGCTTGTCCAGGCCGGCGTCGGCGCGGAACCGGGCGACCTCCTCGGGCGGCGCCTCCGGCGGCAGCATCACCTGGGCGGGGTCGCCGGTGAAGCGCACCAGGACGAACGCCACCAGCGTGACGCCGAGCAGCGCTGGCACCGCCTGGAGGACCCGCCGCAGCAGGTAGCCCCTCATGGCCGCCACACCCGGGCGAACACCCGCAGCCAGTTGCCCCCGAGGATCTTCAGAATGGTCTCGTCGTCGTATCCGGCGGAGATCAGCGCCAGCGTCGCGTTGCCGACGTCGGCGGCGCTGGTGAGCCCGGCGACCCGGCGGCCCTCGTACCCGAACTCCTGCCGCAGCGCCAGCTCCGGGTAGGCGGCGAGCTCCGCCCGGTCGCGTTCGGGCGTGCTGGTCTCGTCGAAGTCGAGGCCGAGCCCGACATGGTCGGGCCCCAGCAGGTCGACCAGGTAGGTGACGTGCACCAGCCACTCGCGCAGCCCGGGGCGCACGCCGTTCTCCAGCTTGTTGAACGGCGACAGCCCGGTCACCCCGATGACGCCGCCCTGGTCGGCGAGCGCGCGCAGCAGATCGTCGTCCTTGAACCGGATGTGCGGGTGCACCGCGGACGCGTGCGCGTGGGTGAACACGACCGGGGCGTCGGACGCCTCCATCGCCTCCATCGCCGTCGGACGTCCGCAGTGCGACAGGTCGATCAGGATGCCCAGCTCGTTCATGGCGGCGACCAGCTCGCGGCCGAACCGGGACAGGCCGGCCGGATCGGGCTCGCCGCACCCGTCGCCGACGAAGTTGCGGTACTGGTAGGTCAGTTGCAGGATCCGCACGCCGAACTCGTAGAACCGGTCGAGATGGGACAGGTCCGTCCCGAGGAACCGGGTGTCCTGCGGCCCGAAGACGATCGCCTCGCGACCTGTCCGCTTCGCCTCGGCGATGTCGTCCGCGCGGCGGCACAGCAACACGTCGCCGGGGTTGTCGTCGATCCACGCGCGGGCGGACTTGATCTGGGTGACCGCGGGCTCGTAGTCGGCGTCCGGCAGGGTGACCGTATGGTTGACGGCCGTCACCCCGCCCGCGCGGAACCGCTCGACGTGGGAGCGGTCCAGGTCGATGACCGCGCTGGCGTCCACGACGGTCGCGCGGTCGTGCAGCGCGGCGGCGCGGTCCACCGCGGCCTGGTCGAGCCCGAGCCGTTCGGCGATGGCAGTAGAGATCATTTCTGGGCCCCTCGGTCGTGCTGGTCGGCGAAGTGGCAGGCCGCCCGGTGGATTCCGGTGAGCGCCTGCGGCTCCGGCAGCTCGACCCGGCACCGCTCCGGCCGGCCGAGCAGCTCGTAGCGCGGGCAGCGCGGATGGAAGGCGCAGCCCGCCGGTGGGTCGGCCGGCGAGGGCAGGTCGCCCTGGAGGATCACGCGCTCGCGTCGCCGTTCCACCGGAGGGTCCGGGACGGGCACCGCCGACAGCAGCGCCCGCGTGTACGGGTGCGCCGGACGATCGTAGACGTCGTCCCGGCGGCCCGTCTCCACGAGGCGCCCCAGGTACATGACCGCGACCCGGTCGCACACGCGCCGGACGACCGCCAGGTCGTGCGCGATGAACAGGTACGTCAGCGACAGCCGTGACCGCAGATCGAGGAGCAGGTTCAGTACCTGCGCCTGCACGGAGACGTCCAGGGCGCTGATCGGCTCGTCGCAGACCAGGAAGTCCGGCTCGCAGGCCAGCGCGCGGGCGATCGCGACGCGCTGCCGCTGCCCGCCCGAGAACTCGTGCGGGTAGCGCAGCGCGGCGTCCTTGGAGAGCCCCACCAGGTCCAGCAGCTCGGCCACCCGCGCGGTGACGTCCCCGCCGGTGGCGAGCCGGTGCGCCCTGATCGGTTCGGCGATCATCGCGCCGACCGTCATCCGGGGGTTGAGCGAGCTGTAGGGGTCCTGGAACACCAGCTGCATCCTGCGGCGCAGGGCCCGCCGCCCGGCGCGCGGCGTCGCCCGCAGGTCCGCGCCCTCGAAGGC
>JBOHBY010000436.1:0-3034 GCA_050698635.1 Spirillospora sp. | reverse complement strand
GGCCGCGCCCGCCGCCGTCCTCGTAGCGCAGCTGGACGCCCGCCTGCGCGGCGAGCCGCTCCACCGCGTCGCCGAAGGACAGGTGCTCGATCTCCTGGACGAACTTGATGACGTCGCCGCCCGCCTCGCAGCCGAAGCAGAAATACAGACCGCGCGACGGCGTGACGTTGAACGAGGGCGACTTCTCGTCATGGAACGGGCAAAGGCCCTTGAGATTCCCGCCGCCCGCGCCCCGGAGTTGCAGGTATTCACCGATCACGGCGTCGATGGACGAGCGCTCCCGGACGAGCGCGATGTCCTCGTTGCGAATACGGCCAGCCACGACGTAGGAGTCTACGGCGCCGCCCCGACACCCGGCGCGCCGCGAGCCCGAACCGGCCGCGTACCCCGCCGGTGGCGGCCCGTCTGGAACATCCTGTGGTGAGCGGAATCTGGTGTTTCCTGGCCGGACTCGGCCGGTCCGCCCGCAGGCCACCCCCGACTTACTATGGACAACACCGACCACCCCGCGATGTGATGACGGACCGAGTTTTAGCCCCACCCCCAGGCGGACCGATGACGGATGTAGTACTCGACGGCGTCGACAAGGTGTACCCAGGCGGGGTGGCCGCCGTCCGGAACGTCCGGCTGACGATCAACGACGGCGAGCTGTTCGTGCTGCTCGGGCCGTCCGGGTGCGGCAAGTCCACGATCCTGCGCATGATCGCCGGGCTGGAGGAGATCACCGGCGGCGACCTGTGGCTGAACGGGGCCGTGGCCAACGACCTGCAGCCGCGCGACCGCAACGTGGCCATGGTGTTCCAGGAGGGCGCGCTCTACCCGCACCGCACGGTCAAGGGCAACATGATGTTCCCGCTGGAGGTCTCCGGGGACGACCGCGCCGAGGCGCACGCGAAGGTCCAGGAGCTGGCCCGCGCCCTCGGCATCAACGCGATGATCGACCGGCTGCCGCGCACGCTCTCGGGCGGCCAGCGCCAGCGCGCCGCGATCGGCCGGGCGCTGATCCGCGAACCGTCGCTGTTCCTGATGGACGAGCCGCTGTCCAGCCTCGACGCCGGGCTGCGCACCGAGTTGCGCGTCGAGATCGCCGCGCTGGTGCGCTCCACCGGCACCACCACCGTCTACGTCACCCACGACCAGGTCGAGGCCATGACGATGGCCGACCGGATGGCGGTGCTGCGCGACGGCGTGCTGGAGGACGTCGGCACCCCCGAGCAGATCTACGATGACCCGGCGACCGTGTTCGTCGCCGCCTTCCTCAGCTCACCGCCGATGAACCTGCTGCAGGCCACGCTGTGGGCCGTCGAAGGGGAGGGGCTGCTGCTCGACTTCGGGCCGCAGCGGCTGACCGTCCCTTGGAACGACCCAAGGGCGTCGTCGCTGATCAGCCATCATGGGCAGACGGTCATCGTGGGGATCCGCCCGGACGCGCTCGTGCCCATCGCCCCCGGCGCGCCGGCGCAGCCGGGGACCGTCCTGTCCGGCCAGGTCCGGGCGCTGGAGTTCCACGGGCACGAGTGGCTCGCCTACGCCGAGTCCGGCATCGCCACGGTCGACGTGAGCGAGGTCGGACGGCCCGCGCGGCCCGCGGCGTACGAGCCCGAGCGCCCCGGGCTGCGCGACCGGCTCAGGACCCTGCTCGGCAGGCCGCCCGAGCAGGTCGAGGAGCCGGTCGAGGAGCACGCCGGGCACCACCGCCGCCGGGCCGACCTGATCTTCCGCATCGCGGCCGGGCACCGTCCGAACCGCGGCGACCACATCGCGCTGACCGTCGACCTCGACCGGATCCTGTTCTTCGGCGCCGACGGGCGGCGCGCCACGCCCGTCCACCGGACGCCGGACCGCAGGTCCCGGGCGGTCCGGCCGGCCCACGAGGGCACTAACCACCACGCATGACCTGGCGCAACCGGGCGATCCCTTCGTCGATCTCCGGGAGCGTGACCGCGCCGTAACCGAAGACCAGGCCCTGGACGGGCGGCCCGGTAACGGCGAACTCCGACAGCGCGAACAGTCCGATGCCCGCTTCGAGGGCTCTGCGGGTGATCGTGGCGTCATCCGGGGTGTTCGGGACGTCCGGGCTCGCGCGGTCTTGGTTGAGGACGGCGCTCAGGTGCAACCCGGCTTCTGCTGGGACGAGCGTCAGCCGGTCGCCGAGTGATGCGTCCACCAGTTCGGCGACCCGTTCGTGCCGCGCCCGGTACTCGCGGCGCGATCTTCGGATGTGCCGGGCGAGCAGGCCCTCGTCGATGAACCGGGCGAGGGCCGCCTGCGACGGCAGCTCGGCGTGCCAGGACGAGACGTACCGCGCCATCCGGAACGCGCGGTGCAGCGACGGCGGCGCCACGAGGAACCCCAGCCGCAGCACCGGACGCATGATCTTGGAGAAGGTGCCCGTGTAGAGGACGCGGCCGTCCTCGTCCAGGCTCTGCAGCGGCTCGATCGGGCGGCCCCCGTACCGGTACTCGGTGTCGTAGTCGTCCTCGACGATCACCACGTCGCGCCGCCGCGCCCAGTCGAGCAGCGCCCGGCGGCGCGGCAGCGACATCGGCATGCCCAGCGGGAACTGGTGCGACGGCGTGACGTACACGGCCCGCGCCTCGGCGGGCAGCCGGTCGACCCGCAGCCCCTCCGCGTCGACCGGCACACCGCGGACCCGCATCCCCGCCGCCGCCAGCAGGATCCGGACGGGCGGGTACCCCGGGTCCTCCACGGCGACCACGTCACCCGGTTCCAGCAGCACCCGGACGATCAGGTCCATCGCCTGCTGGGTCCCGGAGGTGACGACGACGTCGCCGGCGCTCGCCCGCACCGACCGCGAGACCCCGACATGCCGGGCGATCGCCTCGCGCAGCCCGGTCAGCCCGGCCGGATCGCCGACGGACGCGGGGTCGTCCAGCGCCGACGACCGCAGCACCCCCGACATGATCCGCCGCCACGGCTCGTAGGGGAACAGGCCCACATCCGGCAGCCCGGCCCGGAAATCCCAGGTGATCCCGGGCATCGGCCGAGGCCAGGCGGACACGTGCTCCCACAC
>JBOHBY010000435.1:0-1638 GCA_050698635.1 Spirillospora sp. | reverse complement strand
CCCTCGAACTAGGAGACCGTCGATGCGAGGTCGTCGAGGACCCGTCCTGTGCATCCTGCTCGCGGTGGCCGCCGCGGCGGTCCTGACCCTGCCCTCGCCGGCGCTCGCCCAGTCGGGCCCGAGAGTGACCCTCAACTCCTCCCGGACGAAGGTGCCGTTCGGCAAATCCATCACCCTGTGGGGGAGGATCTCCAGGCCCCCGCCCGGTCAGGGCCTACGCGGTCAAACCGTGCGCATATACGACGTGGAGCGAGACGTGGTGGTGGCGCGCGCCAGGACCGACCGCCGGGGCCGCTACGACGTGTCGCTCGCGCCCCGGCGTCGCCTGAAGATGCGCGCCCGGTGGGTACCGGCCCGCACCGCCCGTGCTCGGAGCCGGCTCGCGATCGTGAGGGTCCGCGCGCGCGTCAAGGTGTCGTTGAGTCGCACGAAGCTGTTCGATCGAACCGTGGCGAAGGGCATCGTGCGTCCCGCTCATCCGGGGCGCCGGGTCCGCGTCCGCCTCCTGAGGTACGGCAGGCGGGTCGCGACGCGCAGGGTCGAGCTGGGCCCCGACGGCCGCAGGTTCCGAGCCCGCTTCCTCATCCGCAAACCCGGCACCTACAGGACGAAGGCAACCTTCGTACACGAGGACCACCTCCGGGGGCGAGACGCATCCCGGCGCCGGACGCCGCCGTTGCCGGCGTTGCACGTCGGATCCCGCCGCGGCTACGTCAGGTTGCTGGAGCGGCGGCTGCGCAAGCTCGAGTACCACATCACGGGGGTGAACCGCCGCTACGACCGACGGACCCGAGATGCGGTCATCGCGTTCAACAAGGTGCAGGGGAGCCCGCGCTCGGGATCCGTGGGCGCGGGTACGTGGAGAGCTCTGGCGAGCCCGAAGCGCCCGCATCCGAGGTTCCGCCGTGCTCGCTACCACATCGAGATCGATCAGACGAAGCAGGTCGTCTACCTGGTGCGCCGCGGCAAGGTCACCGCGATCGTCCACACCTCGACGGGCGCGAACGGCGCCACGCGGGACGGGACCTTCCGGGTGCACCGCAAGCTCGCCGGCTACTCGTCGGGCGGCCTCTACTATCCGAGCTACTTCGACGGGTTGCGCGCCCTCCACGGATGGTCCTCGGTGCCGACGTATCCCGCCAGCCACGGGTGCGCGCGCCTTCCGATGTGGACCGCGAAGTGGATGTTCCGGAAAGCCCCGCTGGGCACGCAGGTGCGCGTGTACCACTGAGCTGCGACAAGCACGCCGCACGGCGTGCAGCAGGCTCTCTCTTACTCCGGAGAGGGGAGCGGGCCCGGCGAGGTGGCCAGGAACAGCAGGGGGCCGCGCCCCGGGCGTGCGTGGCGCAACAGCGCCGCGAACGCCTTGGCGGCGTAGGTGGGATCGAGTTCCAGACCGTCCTCGGCACCTACTTCGATCGCAGCGCGCGCGGCCTCCCCGGGGACGCCGTAGCCCGGTGCGTAGAAGCCGTCCTCGCCGGTGACCGGCGCGGGCTCGAACCCGGCGACGTCGGCGCCTCGGCGACCAAGGAATCGGAGCAGTCGCCGCGCCCGCGCGCGCACCAACGAAGACGTGCCCAGCGGCCGGGGCGTGACCCGAACCGCAACGACCGCGGTTCCCGCCCGCCTCCCCAGGCC
>JBOHBY010000434.1:0-2717 GCA_050698635.1 Spirillospora sp. | reverse complement strand
CCGCTCCTGGCCGCCGGACGCGTCGACATCGCCGCCGTGAACGGACCGGCCTCGGTGGTCGTGTCGGGTGAGGAGGCGGCGGTCGACGCCGTCCGCTCCCATGTCGACGGGCTGGGCCGCAAGACGTCCAGGCTCCGGGTCTCGCACGCGTTCCACTCGCCGCTGATGGACCCGATGCTCGACGAGTTCCGCGCCGTCGCCGAAAGCCTCGCCTACGCCCCGCCCCGCGTCGCCGTCGTGTCCGGTCTCACCGGGCGGGTGGCCGAGGCGGAGGAGATGACGTCGCCCGAGTACTGGGTGCGGCACGTGCGGGAGGCGGTCCGGTTCGCCGACGCCGTTCGGGAGCTGGAGGCGGAAGGCGCGACGCGGTTCGTCGAGCTCGGCCCGGACGGTGTCCTGACGGCGATGGTCCGGGGGCTTCTGGACGACCCGTCCGGTGAACGCGTCGCGGTTCCGGCGCAACGCCGCGACGGTGACGAGACGACCGGCCTGCTCACGGCTGTCGGGCATCTTCACGCGGGCGGCGCGTCCGTCGATTGGCACGCGGTGTTCGGCGGGCGCGGCGCACGGCGCGTCGACCTGCCCACCGCCGCGTTCCAGCGCCGCCGGTACTGGCTGAGCGAGCATCTGACCGGCGGGGACCCGGAGTCGATCGGGCTCGGCCAGGCCGGGCATCCGCTGCTCGGCGCCGTGGTCCCGTCCCCGGAGTCCGGTGGGGCGGTGCTGACCGGGCGGCTGTCGCTGACCGCGCAGCCGTGGCTGGCCGACCACGCCGTCGGCGGGACGGTGCTGTTCCCCGGCGCCGGGTTGGTGGAGCTCGCCGTCCGGGCCGGGGACCAGGTCGGCTGCGGTGCGCTGGACACGCTGACGCTGGAGACGCCGCTCGTCCTGCCCCGCGACGGTGGCGTCGCGCTGCAGGTCGTGGTCGGTGACGCCGAGGAAGCGGACCCCGATCGCAGGCCCGTGGCGGTGTACTCGCGCGCCGACGCCGACACCGAGGGACCGTGGCGGCGGCACGCGGCCGGAATGGTCGTCGCGGGTGCCGCGGAACCGGAACCGGAGCCCGACGCGCTGGCGTGGCCGCCGCCGGACGCCGCCCCCGTCGACCTGGACGGGTTCTACGAGGACATGGCCGACGCGGGCCTGAGCTACGGCCCCGTCTTCCGCGGGCTGACGGCGGCGTGGCGGCGCGGCGACGAGGTGTTCGCCGAAGTCGCGCTGCCCGAGCAGGCCCAGGAGGACGGCTTCGGCATGCATCCGGCGCTGCTGGACGCGTCGCTGCACGCGGTCGCGCTGAGCGGTGCGGCAGCGGGCTCCGGCTCCGGCTCCGGCACGGCTGTGCCGTTCGCGTGGTCAGAGGTGGAACTGTTCGCGTCGGGCGCCACGGCGCTGCGCGTGCGGGTGACACCGGACGACGGTGACGGCGGTGTGTCGCTGCACCTGGCGGACGCCGCCGGACGCGCGGTTGCGTCCATCGGATCGCTCGTCCTGCGGGAGATCCCCACGGAGCAGCTCGCGCAGGCCGGGCCGGAGTACCACGACTCGCTGTTCCGGCTGGAATGGCCGTCCCTCGCGGAGGCCGGGCACGAGCCCGGCGGGTCGTGGGCGGACTGGGAGGCGCTGAAACCGGACGGCGACGTCCCCGACGCCGTCGTCCTGCGGGTGACCGGCGATGGAACGGACGCCGCCACCGTCAGGCGCACCCTCCATCACGTCCTGGGCGTGCTGCGCACCTGGCTGGACGGCGAGCGGTTCGCCGCGTCCAGGCTCGTGGTCGTCACGTCCCGCGCGGTCTCGGTGGACGGCGAGGACGTCACCGACCTCGCGGGCGCGGCGGTGTGGGGCCTCGTCCGCTCGGCGCAGTCGGAGAACCCAGGCCGTATCGCGCTGGCCGACCTCGACAGCGGCGACGGCGACGGCGACGTCGGCGCGGTGCTGGCGGCGACGGCGACGGCGACGGCGTTGGGCGAGCCGCAGATAGCGATTCGCGACGGTGCGGTGCATGCCCCGAGGCTCGCGCGCGTCCCGGCGGACGGACCGTCTGACGGAGCGCCCGCGTCGGTGCTGGCGGGCGACGGTCAGGTGCTGGTCACCGGTGCGATGGGTGCGCTCGGCGGGGCGGTGACGCGGCATCTGGTGACCGTTCACGGCGTCCGGCGGCTGGTGCTGGCCGGGCGGCGCGGCCCGGACACCCCAGGGGCGGCGGAGCTGCGCGCCGAGCTGGCCGGACTGGGCGCCGAGGCCGAGATCGTCGCGTGCGACCTGGCCGACCGGGATTCCGTCGCGGAGCTGCTGGCGGACCGTCCGCTGACCGGGGTCGTCCACGTGGCGGGGGTACTGGACGACGGCGTGATCCCGTCCCTCACACCGGAGCGGATGGACACCGTCCTGCGCCCGAAGGTGGACGCCGCCTGGAACCTGCACGAGCTGACCCGCGACAGGGGCATGGACCTGTCGGCGTTCGTCCTGTTCTCCTCGGCCGCCGGTGTGATGGGCGCGCCGGGCCAGGGCAACTACGCGGCGGCGAACGCCTACCTGGACGCGCTCGCCGCGCACCGCCGCGCGCACGGCCTGCCCGCACAGTCGCTCGCCTGGGGGCTCTGGCGGACCGACGACGACGGCATGGCGGGCCGCCTCGGTGACGGCGACGTCCGGCGGATGGCCCGCTCCGGCGTGGCCGCGCTGCCGGCCGCGCGGGCGCTGGCACTGCTCGACAC
>JBOHBY010000433.1:0-3663 GCA_050698635.1 Spirillospora sp. | reverse complement strand
CCCCGGATCGACGCGGCCCCGCTGTGGACGGCCGGCGCCGGCGAGACCCCGGTGCCCCCGCCCGCCAAGGACACCGGCCTGGAATCGATGATCAGCATCGACCTCGGTGGGGATGCGCTCGTCTACACCGGCCGGGACCGCAAGGACGACGATCTCGACAGGCTCGTCGTGGCCGACGCCGCCACCGGGAAGGTGCGGTGGTCGATCCGTGAACGCGCGTCGCTCGGCGGCGGCGCCAGGGCGGGCTTCGTCGCCGTCCCCCACATCGTCGAGGTGGGCGGGGAGAAGCTGCTGCTCGTCCGCTACGAACAGGCGGCCGGGGACGCGGAGGGCATCGCCGCGCTCTCGCTGAAGGACGGCCGCACCCGCTGGACGAAACAGGTGGTGAACGGGAACGGGTTCCTGTCGTTGGAGGCGGCCGACAGCGCGACCATCGCCGTAGAGGTGACCAACTACGACGCCCCGCGTGACGAGCAGGACGAGACGGTCGTGTACGCGACCGGGACGCGGCGCGAGCTGTGGCGCAAGCGCGGGGTCAGCCCGGTCGGCGCCGGGGACGGGATCGTCCTCACCGCCAAGTTCGACCGGAAAGGCAGCGGGCCACGGGAACCCCGCGACCTCATCGCCTACGGGGCGTCCGACGGGAAGCAGCGATGGCGGCTCGGCGCCCGGTACCCGGAACCGGAACTGCTGCACGGCGAAGGCGGTAAGACGATCGTCGTCGGCACGGCGGACGGCGGCGCGGTCCTCGACCGGGCGACCGGACGGGAACTCGCCCGCACCTACGCGCCGCTCGTCCGGTGCGACGGGGACGGCGACGCGCTGATCGTCTGCCAGGCGGGGGCGCGCGACGGTTCTTCGACCAATCCGGGCGGGCGGGCGGTGACCGTCCAGACTCGTGGTGGCGCGACGACGGTCCGCGACCTGCTGGAGACCGGGCCGCTCACCCGCTACGGCGTGGCCGGGGGCTGGTTCACCGCCGTCCGCCCGGCCGACGACAAGCGGCCCGAACAATTCCTGCTGCTCGACGGGGAGGGCAGCCAGATCGCGGGCGACCTGCCCGGCCGGCCCGTGGACATCGGCGCCGGGTTCGCCGTGCTGACCCCGTCGCAGATCACGGTCGGCGTCCCGGGTGGAGGGGTGCCGCGCTTCACCGTCCACCGCCTGCGGCCCTGAGCCCGGGGGCCGCTTCGTTCGGGTTCCTCGGGTTCAGTTCGCGGACGAAGCGGCCCACCTGCTCCAGCGCGTCGGCGGCCTCGGGGAGGAACGACCAGAACAGGTGGAAGACGTGCGCGGCGGCCGGGTAGAGCTCCAGCCGGACGTCCACGCCGTGGTCGCGGGCGCGGTCGGCCAGCGCGTGCGACTCGTCGTGGAACGAGTCGCCGGTCCCGACCTGGATGAGCATCGGCGGCAGCCCGGCGAGGTCGGCGGTGAGCGGGTTGACCAGTGGGTCGTCGACGGGATGTGACCCGAGGTAGAGGTCGAGGAAGTGTTTCGCCTGGTCCAGTTGGACGGTGTCGGCGCCCGCCGGCGGGCCCAGCACGACGCGTCCCGGGTCCACGGCGGAGCTCAGCAGCACGACCCGGCCGGGCAGCGGGAGTTCGCGTTCCCTGAGGCTCAGCAGGAGCGACAGGGCCAGCCCGGCACCGCTGGAGTCACCGGCGACGGCGAGTTCCTCCGGCGGGGTGCCCTGGTCGAGGATCCACAGGTAGGCGCGCAGGGCGTCCTCCAGCGCCGCCGGGAAGGGATGCTCGGGCGCCAGCCGGTAGTCGGCCACCAGCGTGCCCACCCCGGCGGCGACCGCCAGCGCGCCCGCCAGCGGACGGTAGCCGTACGCGGAGCCGAGCACGTAGGCGCCGCCGTGCAGGTGGAGCAGCCCGAGCGGCGCGCCGGGCTCCGGGTCGAGCCGCAGCGCCTGGACGCCGTCGGCGTTGACCGGACGGATCGCGACGTCCGGGGGCTCGAACTTGGCGAGCATGTCCTCGATGCTGTCGCGCAGCCGCCGCAGGTCGACGTCCCTTGGGGGCACGTCCACGATCGGCTCCCACAGCCGCGCGATGCGGCTCTCCAGCTCGCCGCCGACCGACCGGGCGGCGGAGACGGCGTCGTCCACGTCCGCCAGGAGGCGGCGGGACCGTTCCAGCAGCGCGTCGCCCGCCAGCGTCAGCTCCACCCGGTGGGTGGACCGCCGCAGCAGCGGGCAGCCGACCAGCCGCTCCAGCACGCGGATCTGCCGGCTCAGCGCGGGCTGGGAGATGAACAGCCGCGTCGCGGCCCGGCCGAAGTTGAGTTCTTCGGCGACGGCCACGAACGCGCGCAGATGGCGTAGCTCGATCCCGTCCGATGTCCGGATGGTGTTCATCTACACGATTGTGACGGACGCCTCCGTCCGTGGTCAGGTTCCGCGCCGTTCTGCGTGATGCGGAGCGTGCATGACCGTCATGCGCACTCGGCCTTTCCCTGCGGCCACCACCGCGTGCCAGCGTCTACGGCATGACCACCTCGCCCTTTCACCGGGCCACCGCCACCGCCACCGCCGCCGCCGCGCTGCGGTTGCGGGGCCGGGCCTCGCCGCATCCGGCGCGCGTCCATTGGCCACGGCCCGCGTTTCAGGGTGACGCGCCCCTGCTGGTGCTCTTCACCGACGGCGAGCGCGACCCCGGCCGGGTCCTGTCCGTCCGGGTCGGCGTCGTGGTGGTGTCGGTGCCAGGTGGTCTGGACGATCTCCGCGACGCGGTGGCCGCCGTGGAGTGGGTCGCGGAGCACGGCGGGGAGCTGGGCGGGGACCCGGGCCGGTTGCTGGTCGGGGGTCACCGCGCGGGCGGCGGGCCGGCCTCGGCCGTCGCGTTGCACGCCCGCGACGAGGGCTGGCCCCCGCTCGTCCGGCAGATCCTGATCTTCCCCCGCGTCCCGTTACCGGCCGCGCCGCCGCCGCTGGCGGGCGTCGCACCGGCGACCGTCCTCACCCGCGCCGACCCGCGCCACGACGACGGCGCCCGTCATGCCGCCCGGCTGCGCCGCGCCGGAGTGGAGGTCGACGAGTTCCGCTATGGCCCCATCGCACGACCCGACAACAGGAGGTAGTTCGAATGCGCAAGGTACAGGCAGGTCTGTTCAGCTCGGTCGACGGCGTCGTCGAGACGCCCGACGCGTGGCAGCCCGGTTTCGACGAGGAGATGGGCGCCGTGCTGGCGCGCATTCTCGAGGACCAGGACACCGTGCTGCTCGGCCGGGTGACCTATTCCGAATGGGAGGACTACTGGCCGACGTCGAACGACGAGCCGTTCGCGAGCTATATCAACGGCGTCGAGAAATACGTCGCGTCGACGACGCTCGACACCGTCGGCTGGTCCAACTCCGCGCTGATCAAGGGTCCGGTGACCGACTTCGTCGCCCGGCTCCGCGAGGAGCCCGGCGGGAAGATCGGCATCGCGGGGAGCCCGACGCTCGTCCGGTCGTTGATCGTCGCCGGGCTGCTCGACGAGCTCACCCTGATGATCAGCCCGGTCGTCGCCGGGAACGGCCTCAGGCGGCTGTTCCCCGAGGACTCCGCGCCGATCGGCCTCGAACTGGTCGAGGCCCTGCCGACCAGCAGCGGCGCGGTCGTCGCGACCTACCGCCCGGCCCGCTGAGCCGCGACGGGCCACAGAGAACCCGTTCGCC
>JBOHBY010000432.1:0-1713 GCA_050698635.1 Spirillospora sp. | reverse complement strand
GGTCGGAGGGCTTGCGGAGGCCGGAGGGGTCGGTGGTCGCGGGAGGGTCGGCGACGTCGGTCTCGGGACGGTCGCCCGCGTCGGGACGGTCGCCGTCCGAGCCGCGCGCGGACGCGTCGCGCAGCCGGGCGAGATGGGCGCGCAGGATGCCCTCCGCCGCGGGCTTCATGTCGACGTCGACGTAGAGCCGGTCGAGGACGTCGCCCGCGACGGGCTCCCCGGCGGGCTCGGCGCGGTCGGCGCGGTCGGTCAGGTCGGCCATCTCGGCCAGGTCGGACGGCGAGGACGCGTACGCGGCCACCCCGGCCTCCCCGAGCGCCGCCAGCATCGCGTCGGCCAGATGCGGGGCGAGGTCGACCAGTGGGGCATAGGTGTCCGCTGACAGTCCATTGCCACGGCGATTCACGGAGCCGGCTCCTTCGACGACTCCGGCGTGACCGACGGCACCGGCATGACGGCCTCCGCCCCCTCATCGACATGTGGGCCCGGTCGCGCCTCCGGCTCGCGGCGGCACTCCCGGACACCCTGAAACGTGTGTCCCACGGTATTCGCTGGGCCGCCCGGGACAAGCCCCCCGGGCGCACTCGATTCAGATTGACGCCTCAGAGCCTACGTTCATTCCCGCGCCCCGCGGGCATCGTGCGGTGTCCGGACGGCGGCCCGGATGGATCATCCGGTTCGTTCCCGTTCGTCCCCCCGTGTACCGGCCGGTAGATCGGGCGGACCCGGAGTGGGAAGATGTCCCATCATCCCCGTCGGCCAGGGACCGGCAATGCCCCCCGGGCGCGCGGTCCGAGGAGGTCCCCGCATGCTCTGGTTCTGGATCCTGCTCCGGGTCGTTCTCACGCCCGTCCTGTACCTCGGGTGGTGGCCGCGGAACCGGGGGCGGCGCAACGTCCCGAAGCGGGGTCCGGCGCTGCTGGTCAGCAACCACCTGTCGTTCGCCGACCACTTCTTCGGCCCGCTGCCGCTGCAACGGCCGATCTTCTTCATCGGCAAGGGGGAGTACTTCACCGGCAAGGGGATCAAGGGGCTGATCAGCAAGGGGTTCTTCACCGGCGTCGGCGTCGTGCCGGTGGACCGGACGGGCGGTTCCTCGGCCGAGGCGGCGTTGCAGACGGGGCTGCGGATCCTCGCCGAGGGCAAGCTGCTCGGCATCTACCCGGAGGGCACCCGGGCGCCCGACAACCGGCTGTACCGCGGCAAGACGGGGGTGGCGCGGCTGGCGCTGAAGTCGCGGGTGCCGGTGATCCCGATGGCGATGATCAACACGTTCGAGCTGATGCCGCCGGGCAAGCCGCTCCCGCGGCTCGGGATCCGGCCCGGCGTCCGGTTCGGTGAGCCCCTGGACTTCTCCCAGTACTACGGCCAGGAGGACGACAAGGACGTCCTGCGCCTGATCACCGATCAGATCATGCAGACCATCAGGGAGCTGTCGGGCCAGGAGTACGTCGACCGGTACGCCGCCGAGGTCAAGGCGGAGCTGGCGGGCAGGCCCGTGCGTCCCGTCGAGGACGACGGAGGGCTGAGCGACACCGGATGAGCGGCGCCGACCGGGGGACGAGCGGCGCCGACACGGGGATGGGGCTGGAGGCGGCGCTGTGGCGGGCCCTGGCCGTCTACCGCGGCCTGACGCTGCTGTACGCCGCCGCCGTGATCGCGATGAACTTCGACGGGTACGCCCGTCCGGCCGGCGGGTGGGCGGTCCTCGCC
>JBOHBY010000431.1:0-2821 GCA_050698635.1 Spirillospora sp. | reverse complement strand
AACGCGGCCTGAGCGTGGTCACCTACGGCGAGGCCGACGACGCCGACCTGCGCATCACCGGGTTCACCCCGCGCGGCCTGGGCTCCAGCTTCGAGATCGAGGGCCTGGGCGAGGTGCGCCTTGAGGTCCCCGGACGGCACTACGCGCACAACGCCACCGCCGCCGTCGCGGTCGCGCGGCTCCTCGGTCACGGCTTCGACGCGGTCCGCGCGGGCCTGGCGTCGTTCACCGGGTCGATGCGGCGGCTGGAGCGCAAGGGCGAGGCGGGCGGCGTCGAGGTGTTCGACAGCTACGCCCACCACCCGACGGAGCTGACCGCCGACCTGGAGGCCACCCGCGACTACCTCGCCGGGAAGGGTGAGGGCGGGCGGATCGTCGCGGTGTTCCAGCCGCACCTGTACAGCCGCACCCGGTTCTTCGCCGCCGAGTTCGGCGCGGCGCTCGGCCTGGCCGGCATCGCCGTCGTCCTGGACGTCTACGGCGCCCGCGAAGACCCCGAGCCGGGCGTGACGGGCGCGCTGGTCGCGGGCGCCGTCCCCGCCGGGACGCGGGCGGTGTACGTGCCCGTCCGCGAGGAGGTGCCGGGCGTCGCGGCGTCGCTCGCGCGGCCCGGCGACGTCGTCATCACCCTCGGCGCCGGCGACGTGACGGAGCTCGGCCCGCTCGTCCTGGAGCGCCTCGCCGAGTCCTGAGTGACACGCCGCCGCGCGTGCGGTCGGCGGTTGACGCGGCGATCACTGCCAAGCTGAGGCCATGACCGAGACGGGGACGAGCCGTCCCGCGACCGTGGGCACCGGCCCGGCGGAGGGGCGCCGCCGCCCGAACCGCTGGAAGGTGGTGTTCGTCACCCTGCTGGTGCTCGGCGCGCTCGGCGCGGTGACGTGGGTGCTGCTCGGCTCGCGGCTGCTGGTCGTGCGGCACGTGGAGGTGACGGGCACCGCCCTGGCGCCCCGCGACCGGATCGTCGCCGCCGCCGGGATCGACCTCGGCTCGCCGATGGCGCGGCTCGGGACCGGCGCGGTGGGGGAGCGGGTCGAACGGCTCCGCGAGGTCGAGTCCGCCGACGTGGAGCGGCACTGGCCGGGCACGGTGCGGATCGTCGTCCGCGAACGGGTGCCCGTGGCGTTCTTCGAGCGTGCCGGGCGGTTCCACCGCATCGACCGGCACGGCGTGATCATCGCGGACGACGAGTCCCGGCCGTCCGGGCTCCCGACACTGACGGTCGCCTCGCCGGGGCCGTCCGACCGGTCGACGCTCGCGGCGCTCGACGTGCTGTCCGCGCTGCCCGAACGCGTCCGCGGGAAGCTCGGCGAGATCGCCGCGACCGGGCCCGAGGCGGTCACGCTGCACATCAGGGGCGGGCAGACGGTGGTGTGGGGCGCCGCCGAGCGGACCGACGACAAGATCCGGCTGCTGGACGCGCTGTGGCGCACCGCGGCGGGACGCGCCGTCCGCACCGCCGACATCAGCTCGCCCGACGTCCTCAAGACACGGTGACCTCGGGCCCGGTGCGTGTGTCGCGGCGATTCCGGCCGTCCGATGGGGCACGCTGGAACGGTCGTCCCGGACCGGCCGGGTCGGCGCGCACGAATCGATGGGACCTCCGATGGGCTTGAACAGGGGCAGATGTCCTTCGTCAACCTGGACAAACGCGTGCCCAGTGCGACACGCCGGGAGGTTAGTTGACCCTGGCGGTAAGGCCGCCCTACTGTCCGTATCAGTCCTCAGGTTGACATAAGTGTAAGCCTCAAGTTGAGGGTGAGAGTTCGGGGTGGACGTCCGGTCGCGACCGGCTACGCTCCCGGGTTCGGCCCAGAAGTGCACTGAAGGATCGGAAATACCGCGGCGGCACGGTCGGCAGACCGGTCAGGGCGGTCGGAGAGAGCGGAAAGGCCCCTCGTCGTGGCAGCACCGCAGAATTACCTCGCGGTCATCAAGGTCGTCGGCATCGGCGGCGGCGGCGTCAACGCCGTCAACCGGATGATCGAAGAGGGACTCAAGGGCGTCGAGTTCATCGCGATCAACACGGACGCCCAGGCGCTGCTGATGAGTGACGCCGACGTGAAACTGGACGTGGGCCGCGAGCTCACCCGGGGTCTCGGCGCCGGAGCCAACCCCGACGTCGGCCGCAAGGCCGCCGAAGACCACCGCGAGGAGATCGAAGAGGTCATCAAGGGCGCCGACATGGTGTTCGTCACCGCCGGGGAGGGCGGCGGCACCGGCACCGGCGGCGCGCCCGTCGTCGCCAACATCGCGCGCACGCTCGGCGCCCTCACGATCGGCGTGGTCACCCGCCCGTTCAGCTTCGAGGGCAAGCGCCGCGCCATGCAGGCCGAGGCCGGCATCGAGACGCTGCGCGACGAGGTCGACACCCTCATCGTCATCCCCAACGACCGGCTGCTGTCGATCTCCGACCGGCAGGTCAGCGTGCTGGACGCGTTCAAGGCCGCCGACCAGGTGCTCCTGTCCGGTGTTCAGGGCATCACCGACCTGATCACCACCCCGGGCCTGATCAACCTCGACTTCGCCGACGTCAAGTCCGTCATGTCCGGCGCCGGGTCGGCGCTGATGGGCATCGGCTCCGCGCGCGGCGACGACCGCTCGGTGGCCGCGGCCGAGATGGCGATCTCGAGCCCGCTGCTCGAGGCGAGCATCGACGGCGCGCACGGCGTGCTGCTGTCCATCTCCGGCGGATCCGACCTCGGCCTGTTCGAGATCAACGAGGCGGCGCAGCTGGTGTCCAACGCCGCCGCGACCGACGCCAACATCATCTTCGGCGCGGTCATCGACGACGCCCTCGGCGACGAGGTCCGCGTCACGG
>JBOHBY010000430.1:0-1795 GCA_050698635.1 Spirillospora sp. | reverse complement strand
GGTGAACTCCGTCCCGGCGCCGTGGCCGCCCGCTCCCTGGCGGCGTATCTCGGTGCAGGAGAACAGGTCCGGGCCGTCCTCCAGTGCGGTGACGACCTCCATCACGGTGATCCGCGCGGGCGATCGGGCCAGCGACCAGCCGCCGCGCGCGCCCGGGCTCGACGTCAGGATGCCCGCCCTGCCCAGTGCCTGGAGCCGCTTTTTGAGGTACTCCTGCGGAAGGTCGAACCAGGCGGCCAGCCGGCGGGTCGACACCGGGGTCTGGTCGTCCAGCCAGCCGAGCGAGACGCAGCAGTGCAGCCCCCACTCGACGCCCTCGCTCATACGCATGATCGGGACCATGCGTGTCCCGATTCGGGCCGTCCGCACCGCCCACGACCGTCGCCTCTGGCCGTCACCCGTGGGAGGAAAACCGCGTGCCCGTTCGGCCCGCCCTGGGTGATCATGCGGGCATGGAATCGGTGCGGATCAGACCGTTGGCGGTGGGAGACCTCGCGGGCGCCGAGCGCGTCTCGGCGGCGGCCTTCCTGGAGGCGGACCGGCTCGGGCGGCGCTGGGACGAGCCGGAGCCCGAGCCGCCCGACGCCGCGGCGTCGGGGCGCTGGATCGACAAGATCGGCTATCTGCTGTCGGTGGACCCGGCCGGGTGCTGGGTCGCCGAGGAGTCCGGTGCCGTGGTCGGTTTCGCGATCTCCCAGAACCGCGGGGGCGTGTGGTATCTCGCGACCTACGGCGTCCTGCCCGACCGGCAGGGGGAGGGGATCGGCAGGCGCCTGATGGACGCCGTGCTCGCCCATGCCGGGGACCGTCCGGGCCTGTTCTCGGCGACCTCGCATCCGGCCGCGACGCGCCGGTACCGGCTGGCCGGCTTCACGCTGCATCCCCAGATGCGCATGGTCGGACGCGTCGACCGTTCCGCCCTCCCGGCGACCCGGGGCCTGCGCGAGGGACGTCCCGGCGACCTGGAGTGGATGGACCGGCTCGACGAGACCCTGCGCGGCGGCGGCCACGGACCCGACCACAGCCGCATGGCCGAGACCATGCGGCTGGTCGTGTCCGACGCGGCGGCCGGCTCGTCCGGCTCGTCCGGGCGGCGAGGTTACGTCTACCTCGACCCTGACCGCGACTGCCCGGTGCTGCTGGCCGCCGCCGACACCGCGACCGCCGTGACGCTCCTGTGGGAGGCCCTGGCCTCCACGCGGGGCGAGACGCTCGTCAACTGCATCACCACCGCCAACCACTGGGCCGTGGACGTCGGCCTGGCCGCGCGGCTCGACCTCGCCCAGGAGGGTTATCTGGCGGTGCGCGGCATGCCCGAGCCCGCTCCCTATCTCGCCAGCGGCCAGTACCTGTGATCAGCGCAGGTCGCTGAGGTCAGCGCAGGTCGGTGACGTCAGGGCAGGTCGGTGAAGAAGGCGCGGATGTCGTCGGCCAGGAGGGCGGGTTGCTCCATGGCGGCGAAGTGGCCGCCGCGGTCGAAGCCCGTCCAGCGGGCGGCGACGCCCGCGGGGTCGACCAGGGGCCGCACCGCGGGGTCGGCGGAGAACTCGGCGATGCCGACCGGGACGTCGCCCGGGGAGCGGCCGCCGGGGGACGGGCCGGCGGGCATGACCGGGTGGGCGAGGTCCTGGCGCAGCTCATAGGTGAAATGGGCGGACGAGGCGCCGAGCCCGCCGATCCAGTACAGGGTCACCTTGGTCAGCAGGTGGTCGCGGTCGACGGCGTCGTCGGGGAGTTCGGCGGCCGGATCGGTCCACTCCTTGAACTTCTCCACGATCCAGGCCAACTGCCCGAC
>JBOHBY010000429.1:0-6192 GCA_050698635.1 Spirillospora sp. | reverse complement strand
TCCCGTACGTGGACGGCGCGCCGGAGGCGGTGCGCGACGGCTTCGTCAGCGGCGGGACCAGGCGAAACCTCGACTGGGTCGCGCCGTACACCGACTTCGGCGCGGCGGACGAGCGGACCCGGCTGCTGCTGGCCGACGCGCAGACGTCCGGCGGGCTCCTGGTCGCCGGTGAGGTGCCGGGCGCGCCGATCGTGGGGGAGCTGGTCGCCGCCCGCGACCACAACCTGATCGTCCGCTGACACCGGACTACGGTTCTTCATCCGCCCGAGGGTGCGCAGTACGAACAATCCCCCCTGTGGAGGTGCCAGTTGGCCGGTCAGAACGTGGTACGGGTTCCGGGACGGTGGAACCCCTGGGCGGCGCTCGCGCTCTTCGGCGCGGTCGCCGCGGTGGGCCTGTTGTGGGCCAAGTGGCTGCCGTACACCGAGAAGGTCGGCGGGCTGATCGACACGCCCGAGTGGTCGGGCGGCTCCATCCTCGACAAGGCCGGGGACGCCGGGACGGGCCCGTCGCTGTCGGGCGGCTGGGACTTCACGACGTCCTACTTCGAGTCGGTGTGGAAGGCGGTGGTCGTCGGCCTGGTCGTCGCGGCGGCCGTGGAGGCGCTGGTCACCCGCCGGTGGCTGCTGCGCCTGCTCGGCCGGGGACGCGGCCCGTACCGCGACTCGCTCGTCGGCGGGCTGCTGTCGCTGCCGAGCATGATGTGCACGTGCTGCACCGCGCCCGTGGTCACCGCGCTGCGGCGGCGCGGAGCGTCCACCCCGGCGGCACTGGCCTACTGGGTGGGCAACCCGACGCTCAACCCGGCCGTGCTGGTGTTCCTGGCGTTCGTCGCGCCGTGGCAGTGGACGTTCACCCGCCTTGCCGTCGGCGCGCTGCTGGTGTTCGTCGTGACCGCGCTGGTGAGCAGGCTCGCGCCCCGCGACGCCGAGGTCCCGATCCCGGACGCGGCCGAGGACGACGCCGCCGACGTCGCCCTGCGCGACGCCCCGCTCCGGTTCGGCCGGTCGCTCCTGCGGATGTCGGTGACGCTCGTGCCCGAGTACCTGGTCGTGGTGTTCGCGCTCGGCGCGTTCCGCGGCTGGCTGTTCCCGCTGGACGGGTCGGCCGCCGAGTGGGGCGTGCTGGCGGTCGTCCTCGCGGCGCTGGTCGGGACCCTCGTGGTGATCCCGACCGCCGGTGAGATCCCGATCGTGCAGGGGCTCACGCTGCTCGGCGTGGGCGCGGGCGCCGCCGGTGCGCTGCTGATCGCGCTGCCCGCGCTGAGCCTGGTGTCGATCGTCATGGTGGGACGGGCGCTGTCCTGGCGGGTCACGTTCGCGATGGCGGGGTCGGTCGCCGGCTGCGGGCTGCTCGCCGGCGCGCTGCTCTGGGCGATCAGCTAGCCGCCGCCTCCGGGCCCTCCTTCTGCTCGGCCGCCCGCTCGCGCTGGAGCGCGCGCATACGACGGCGGCCGGGCAGGAAGAGCGCGGGCACGACGGCGGCGGCGAGCGCGCAGGCCGTGGTGAGGAAGATGTGGTTGTAGGCGTCCTGCGCCCTGGCGATCTCGGCCGCGCTGTGCGGGCCCTCGGGGGAGACCGAGCCCAGCGCGGCGACCAGCAGCGCGGCGAGGAAGGCCGTCCCGACGGCGCCGGAGATCTGCCGGTTGAGCGCCGTCAGCGACGACGCCTGCGCCACGAACCTGCCCGGCAGGACGTTCATCGCCGCGACCGTGGTCGGCATCATCGAGATCCCCATCCCGAGCCCCTGGACGATCAGCACCGCGAGGATCCAGGTGATCGGCGTGTCCGGGCTCAGCCGGGCCAGCGCGAGCGTCGGGACGGCCATGCCGACCAGCCCGATCACGACGGGGACGCGGGAGCCGATCCGGTCGGCCAGCCAGCCGCCGAGCGGCATCGTCACGGCCACCGCGATCGCGGCGGGGGACAGCAGCAGGCCCACGTCCCGCGCCGTCATGTCCCGGATGACCTGGAACTCGACCGGGAGGTAGGTGAGCCTGGCGTACTGCGCGAGCGCGTTGATGAAGATCACGACCATCGACGCGGTGAAGATCGGGAACGCGAACATGCGGAAGTCGATCAGCGGGTCGGGGCGGTGCAGCGACCGGCGCACCAGGACGGCGAGGGCCGCCACCGCGGCGACCGCCGTGACCAGGCCGGTCGCGGTCAGCCCGTGCTCGGGCACGTGCCGGGACACCAGCACCAGCGTGATCACACCGGCCGAGGCGAGGGCCCACCCGCCCCAGTCGAGCGGACGGCGCGCTCCCGCCCCCCGATGGCCTGTGTCGTGCAGGAAGGCGAGGCCGAGCAGCAGGCCGATGACGGAGACGGCGGTCAGCAGCAGGAAGATCCAGCGCCAGCTCGCGGCGGTGACCACCCAGCCGCCGACCGGCGGGCCGAGCGCGGGCGCGGCCATCATCGCGATGCCCCAGACGCCGAGCGCGAGCCCGCGGCGGTGCGGCGGGAACATCTCGTACACCATCGCCGTGGCCAGCGGCATGATCGCGCCGCCGCCGAGGCCCTGCACGATCCGCCCGCCGATCAGCAGCGTCATGGTCGGCGCCACCGTGCAGAGGACCGAGCCCGCCGCGAACGCGGCGATCGAGATGTTGTAGACGCGGCGCCGCCCCCACCGGTCGCCGAGCCCGCCCACCGCGGGCTGGACGACGACGATCGCGACGAAGTAGGCGCCGATCACCCAGTCGGGGCTGATCCGCGCGCCCGCCCCGAGATCGCCGGCGATCGGCGGCAGCGCGATGCCGAGGACGGTCAGGTTCATCGCGACCGCGTAGGTGCCGAAGAGCAGCACGGCGGTGACGATCCACGGCCGGTGGCGACGGCCGTCGCGTCGCGCCTTTCGCATGTTCGTCATACGTACGAATGTGCTCAGCAAGAACATAGGTCCACCCAGATCACCAAGTCAACGTCCGGCATACTCTATTTTCTATTGACATGGACGATTTCGTATATGATCCTGGGTCCACGAAACGAAGTCGTCGAGAGCCGAAGTCGTTGAGCAGCGCCTGGGAGGCGAATCCGGTCTGGTGACCGGCTCGGTCTTCAAAACCGTAGAGGCCCGGACCACCGGGCCTGGCGGGTTCGATTCCCGTCCGCCTCCGCCACCGCCCCCATCCACGCCCGGACGGAGGAGCTCAGATGAGCCGCAAGATCACAGTTCTCAACCCCGAAGGCAGCGCCCCCAAGGTGGACGGGAAGTCACTCGCCCCCCGGCCCGGCGGCCTCGACGGCGGGACCGTCTTCCTCGTCGACGTCGGCTTCGAGAACTCCGGTGACTTCATGGACCAGCTCCAGGCGTCGCTGCGGGAGAGCCGTCCGAAGGTGCGGACGGAGATCGTCCACCTGCGGACGCCGTTCGACCCCGTCCCCGACGTCTACGAACGGATCAGGAACGAGGGGTCGGCCGCCATCCTCGGCGTCGGTCTCTGAAGCACGTGCGCGCCGGCGGTCGCCGGCCACGCCACGCGCCTCGAGTCCGAGTACCGCGTTCCCACCGTCTGCGTCCACGCCGAGTCGTTCTCGCGGCTGGTCACCTCGACCAGCAGGCTCGCGGGCGTCCCCGGGCTGCGGCACACGTTCGTGCCCGCGCCGGTGCCCGGCCGCACGTCCGCCGAACTGCGCGCCTACATCGAGGGCCCCGACCCGCTGTCGGGCGAGCGGGTGCTCGGCGCGCTGCTCGACGGCCTGACCCGTCCGCTCAGCGAGCGCGACATGGACGGCGTCGCCTTCGAACGCACCCGCGACCGGCTCCTGGCCCCCGGCACCGAGGACGACCTGCAACGCCTCTTCGAGGAGAACGGCTGGACCGACTCGCTCCCGGTGATCCTGCCGACCGAGGAGCGCGTGGCGGCGATGCTCGCCGGGACGAGCCACGCCCCCGACGAGGTCGTCGGGAAGATCCGGGCGGCGACGTCGCGCGACTTCTGGTCCTTCACCGTCGAGCAGGCAGCGGTGAACGCCGTCATGGCGGGGGCGCGGCCGGAGTACTTCCCGGTCATCCTCGCGCTGCTGGCCAGCGGGTACACGGCGCGGCACAGCAGCATCTCGTCGATCGGCCAGATGGTGATGGTGAACGGCCCCGTCCGGCACGAGCTCGGGATGAACTCCGGGATCGGCGCGATCGGCCCGTACAACCACGCCAACTCCACGATCGGCAGGACGTTCGGGCTCGGCTCGCAGAACCTCCAGGGCGGGTCGGTGCCGGGCGTCAGCTACGTCGGGACGATCGGCAGCCCGTTCTCCCTGACCAGCATCGCCTTCGCCGAGGACGAGGAGAACAGCCCGTGGGAGCCCTACCACGTCCAGTACGGCTTCGAGCCCGGCCAGAGCGCGGTGACGATCTTCGCGCCCGTCCGGTCGATGATCACCGCGCCGAGCGGGGTGAAGCAGGACTGGCGCGAGCGCGCGTCCGTGCTGTTCGGCTCGCTGCGCGCGGGCGGCGGCGCGGTGCTGCTCGCCGACCCGCTCGCCGCGAAGAACCTCGTCGAGCGCGAGGGCTTCGCGGAGAAGAAGGCGCTCATCGAGTGGATCGCGGCCAACGCGCGGATACCGGCGCGGCGCTGGTGGGGGCAGTCCCTGCAGAACATCTTCTACGGCAACCGAGCGCGTGACGGTGTCGAGCCCTGGGCGACCTACCTCAGGGCCGAGCCGGACGAGCTGATCCCGGTCAACGAGCCCGACGACGTCCACGTCGTCGTGGCCGGCGGCCGGACCGTGGCGGTGTGGAGCGTCTTCGAGGGGTGGGCCAACCGCCGCTTCGGCAGCGCCCTCTCCGGCCGCACCCTCCCCATCGACCCCTGGCGATGACCCTGACCGACCGCGACCCCGTGACCGACCGCGACCCCTGACCGACCGGCGCCCACCCACGGAAGGTGAAGGAAAGATGAGACACCGAAGAAGACGACTCGGCTGGACGGCCGGCGCCGGTGCCGGAGCGCTGCTGCTGGCCGCCACCGCCTGCGGGGGAGGCGACGGCGGCTCGTCGGGCGGCACGGTCACCCTGCGGATGTACTCGACGACGACCACCGAGCCCGCGTTCTCGGTGCTCATCGACGGCTTCCACAAGAGCCAGTCGAAGATCAGGGTGAAGGCGGAGTTCATCCCGTCGGCCAAGGTCGGCCAGGTCACGACCACGATGATGCAGGCCGGGAACCCGCCGGACATCATCATGGCCAGCCCCGGCTCGGGCGGCGGCTCGAACGGCCTGTCGGTCCACCGGCTGGCGGAGGCGAACCGGCTCGCCGACCTGAGCGCCCGGCCGTGGGCGAACGACCTGCCGGAGCTGCTCAAGCCGACAGCGCAGTTCAAGGGGAAGAGCTACAGCCTGATCCTCGGCGTGTCCACGCAGTTCCTGAACTACACGACCACCGACTTCGACAAGTGGAAGGTCACGCCGCCCAGGACGTTCAAAGAGCTGCTCGACATGTGCGCCCTGATCAAGACGAAGGGCATGTACGCGATGGCGTCCGGCGCCGCCGACATGGCGGGCAACCGGATGCGGATGCAGGTGTTCTCCGCCGCGAACGTCTACGCCGTCGAGCCGGACTGGGACAACAAGCGCGAGTCCGGCCAGGTGAAGTTCCAGACGTCCACCGGCTGGAAGAAGACGTTCCAGCAGATCCAGGACCTGGTGACGCACGACTGCTACTACCCCGGCTCGGCCGGACGCACGACGGAGGAGGCGCGCAAGCTCGGCGCGTCCGGCAAGACGACGATGGGCATCGGCCCGTCGATCGCGGCGGCGTACCTGTCCAAGGCCAACCCGAACCGCAAGTGGGCGGCGGCCGCGGTGCCCGCCGGGGACACCGCCACCCCGAACCTGCCGCTGGAGGTCGCCGGGATCTCGGTGGCCAAGCGCGGCAAGCACGTGGACGAGGCCATCACGTTCCTCGACTACCTGGCCGCGCACCGCGACGTCTACTCCAAGAACAGCGGCGCGTTCTCCCCGGCGATGATGGCGAAGGGCGAACTGCCCGACTTCCTCAAGCCGCTGGAACCGCTCGCCAAGCAGAACAGGTTCAGCCTCGCCGCGAGCACGATGTGGCCGAGTGAGGCGCCCGCCCAGGTCGCGTACAAGAACATGACCGGCCTGCACAACAACACCCGCACCGTCGACGACATCTTGAAGGCCATGGACCAGGCTTGGGACAACGGCAAATGACGGAAAGGACCACGA
>JBOHBY010000428.1:0-2140 GCA_050698635.1 Spirillospora sp. | reverse complement strand
CGTGTACACCGCACCGTCGCTCACCCGTCCCGGCGCGCCGCTCTCGCGGGCGCTGGACGCCCAGGAGGCGAGCCGCCACGAGCCCAGGGTGGTGACGTCGCCGGCACCCGAGCGGCGTCCCGCGCCGCCGTCCGATCCCCGCCACGCGCTGCTACCGCGGCCCTAGGGGGATGTCATGGGAAGCGTAGGCCTGCTCTACGTCGGCGCCGTCCTCTTCGTCAACGCGGTCATGATCCTCGGACGCGTCGACCCGCGCGCCGCCGCGATCATGAACCTCTTCGTCGGCGCGATGCAGGTCGTGTTCCCGACGATCCTGCTCACCCAGGCCGGCACCGACACGGCGGCGATCAGCGCCGCGGCCGGCATCTACCTGTTCGGCTTCACCTACCTCTACGTCGGCATCGGCACCCTGGCCAACCTCGACAGCACGGGCGTCGGCTGGTTCTCGCTGTTCGTGTCGTTCTCCGCGATCGTCTTCGCGGCGGTGAACTTCTTCGACGTCAAGGACTATCCGTTCGGCGTCATCTGGCTCTCGTGGTCGTTCCTGTGGTTCCTGTTCTTCCTGCTCCTCGGGCTCAAGCGGAGCGAGCTGAACGACTACACCGGATGGGTCACGCTCGCCAACGCGCTCGGCACGACGACCCTGCCCGCGTTCCTGCTGCTGACCGACAACTACTCGGCCGCGGGCAAGTACGCCGCGATCTGGGCCGTCTGCGTCGTCGTCATCGTCGTCGCGCTCTGGCCGCTGACCCGGCGGATGAACACCGGCACCGGCGCGCCCGCCGAACCGGCCACCGGCCCCTGACCCGCGACGACGTCCCCCGTCTGTCATTCCTTCAAAGTTCAACGCAACACTCTGGGAGGGCACTCATGCCAGAAGTCGTCTTCAGCGTCGACCAGGCCAGGTCGATGGGCGACCAGAACGTTCCCGGCCACAACCGGTGGCACCCGGACATCCCCGCGGCGGCGACCGTCCGTCCGGGGGCGGAGTTCCGGGTGGAATGCCGGGAGTGGACCGACGGCCAGATCGGCAACAACGACTCCGCCAACGACGTGCGCGACGTCAACCTCGCGCCCTGCCACATGCTGAGCGGCCCCATCGCCGTCGAGGGCGCCGAGCCCGGCGACCTGCTCGTGGTCGACATCCTCGACATCGGGCCCGTCCCGCAGGAGACCGGGCCGAAGCCCGGCCAGGGCTGGGGCTACACCGGCATCTTCGCCAAGCAGAACGGCGGCGGTTTCCTCACCGACCACTACCCGGACGCCTACAAGGCCATCTGGGACTTCCACGGCCAGCAGGCCACCTCGCGGCACATCCCCGGGGTCCGCTTCACCGGCATCACCCACCCCGGGCTGTTCGGGACGGCTCCGTCCGCGGACCTGCTGGCCCGCTGGAACGCCCGCGAGCAGGCCCTCATCGACACCGACCCGACGCGCGTGCCGCCGCTCGCGCTGCCGCCGCTCCCGGACGGGACGCTCGCCGGCACGCTCACCGGCGACGCGCTCGCCAGGGTCGGCGCCGAGGGGGCCCGCACCGTCCCGCCGCGCGAGAACGGCGGCAACCACGACATCAAGAACTTCACCCGCGGCGCCCGCGTCTTCTACCCGGTGCACGTGCCGGGCGGCCTGCTGTCGGGCGGCGACCTGCACTTCAGCCAGGGCGACGGTGAGATCACCTTCTGCGGCGCCATCGAGATGGGCGGTTTCATCGACTTCCACGTCGACATCATCAAGGGCGGCATGGAGAAGTACGGGGTGACGAACAACCCCATCTTCATGCCCGGCAACGTGGAGCCGCGCTATTCGGAGTTCGTGTCGTTCATCGGCATCTCCGTGGACCACGACACCAACACCAACTACTACAACGACGCGACCGTCGCGTTCCGCAACGCGTGCCTGAACGCGATCGAATACCTCAAGATGTTCGGCTACAGCGGCGAGCAGGCCTACCTCCTGCTCGGCGCCGCGCCGATCGAGGGACGCGTCAGCGGCGTCGTCGACATCCCGAACGCCTGCTGCTCGCTCTACCTGCCCACCGAGATCTTCGACTTCGACATCCGCCCGAACGCCAACGGACCGCAGCGCGCCGACCGCGGCTCCTGCGCGGTCTCGTCCTGACGTTGCGGCGGGTCTGACGGCC
>JBOHBY010000427.1:0-23168 GCA_050698635.1 Spirillospora sp. | reverse complement strand
GTTGCCGACCGCCGCCTACAAGGACCCCAAGGCGTTCGAGCAGCGGCCGGTCGGCAACGGCCCGTTCAAGATCGACGGTTCCTGGCAGCACGACCAGCAGATCAAGCTGACGCGCAACGACGCCTTCGGCGGCACCAAGGCCCAGGCCGAGTCGGTGAATTTCAAGATCTACCAGAGCTTCGACACCGCCTACAACGACCTGCTCGCCGGCAACCTCGACGTGCTGCCCGCCGTGCCCACCGCGCGGGTCGCCGAGGCGAAAGGCCAGCTCGGAGACCGGTTCAGCGAGTCGCCGAGCGGGCGCATGGAGTACCTCGGCTTCCGCGTGGACGGCGACAAGTTCGCCTCGCCGGGCGTCCGCAAGGCCATCTCGATGGCGATCGACCGGCCCACGATCGCCAAGGCGATCTTCCGGGGCACCCGTATCCCGGCGACCGGGTTCGTCCCGCCGGTCGTGCCCGGCGCGCCCCGCGACGCCTGCGGGAAGCTGTGCGTGCACAACCCCGCCGAGGCCAAGGCGGCGCTCGCCGCGGCGGGCGGCATCCCCGGCGGGACGCTCACCATCGGCTACAACAGCGACGCCCCGGAGAACAAGGAATGGGTCGAGGCGGCCGCGCGGCAGATCTCCGAGAACCTCGGCGTGACGGTCAAGACGCAGGCCTACCCCAAGCTCGCCATGCTCCTGAGCGGGCTGAGCAGCGGAAAGGTCGACACCGCCTTCCGCACGGCGTGGACGTTCTACTTCCCGAGCCCGGAGAACTACCTCAAGCCCCTGTTCGCGCGGGGCGCGGGCGAGAACTTCTCCGGCTACGGCAACGACAAGTTCGAGGCACTGCTGCGCGAGGGCGCGGCGACCACCGACACCCAGGCGGCCAACGAGAAGTTCGCGCAGGCCGAGCAGGTGCTGCTGAACGACATGCCGTACGTGCCGCTCTGGTACCAGGGCAGCATGGTGGGTCACTCCGAGCGCGTCAGCAAGGTGACCGTGGACTCCTTCCGCAGGCTGCGGATCGAGTCCGTGGTCGCCCGATAGCCGGAGGGGGTGATCATGCCTCGCTACATCGCGGGTCGTCTCCTGCAGGCACTGCTGGTCCTGGTCGGCGCGACCCTCGTCATCTTCGTCATCACGTTCGCCCTGCCGGGCGACCCCGTCCAGGCGCTGGCGGGAGAGCGGGCGGCCGACCCGGCGTTCGCGGAGGCGATCAGGGCCCGCTACCACCTCGACGAGCCGCTCCTCCAGCAGTACGGACGGTTCCTCCTCGGGGTGTTCCAGGGTGATCTCGGCCAGACCTACAGCGGCCAGGACGTGTCGGAACTGATCGGCCAGCGGATCGGCGTGAGCGCGCAGCTCGCGGCGTTCGCCCTGGCGTTCCAGATCATCATCGGGGTCGCCGGCGGCATCGTGGCCGCGCTGCGCCGCAACGGCGCCGCGGACGCGGGCGTCCGGATCCTCACGCTCGCCGGCCTGTCCGTCCCGTTCTTCGTGACGGCGTTCGTCCTGCAGCTCGTGGTCGGCGTCAAGTGGGGCCTGCTGCCCGTGGCCGGCGTCGAGGGCGGCGTGCTCAGCTACGTCATGCCCGGGTTCGTGCTCGGGTCGCTGTCCACCGCCTACGTCGCCAGGCTGACCCGCGGGCAGCTCATCGAGACGATGCGCGCCGACTACGTGCGGATGGCCACGGCCAAGGGCCTGACCAGGTTCAGGGTCGTGGCGCACCACGCGCTGCGCAACAGCCTGATCCCGGTCGTCACCTTCCTCGGCCTGGAGGTCGGCGCGCTGCTGAGCGGCGCCGTCATCACCGAGAGCATCTTCAACCTCCCGGGCATGGGCCAGGCGATGGCGCGCGCGGTCTACCTGGGGGAGCGCACCACGCTCGTGGGCATCGTCACCGTCTTCGTGCTGGTCTACGTCGTCGCGAACCTCGTCGTGGACCTGCTGTACGCCGTACTCGACCCGAGGATCCGCTATGCCTGAACTGGTGACGGCGCCCGACGTCGTCGAGCAGCGACCGGTCGCCGAGGGGAAGCGGCGCGGCCAGTGGGCCGCGGTCCGGCGCAGGCTCTCGCGCAGCCCGCTGTTCTACGTGTCGGCCGTCCTGCTCGTGGTGATGGTGGGGATGGCGCTCGTCCCCGCCCTGTTCGCCACCGCCGACCCGCAGGACTGCGACCTCGGCCGCACGCTCGCCGACGCGGGCGGGGACCAGTGGCTCGGCAGGGACCTGCAAGGCTGCGACGTCTATTCGCGCAGCGTCTACGGCGCCCGTGCCAGCCTCGGCATCGGCATCGCCGTCTCGCTGGTGACCGGCACGCTCGGCGGGGTCATCGGCGCGGCGGCCGGCTACTTCGGCGGTCCGGTCGACGCGGTCCTGTCCAGGATCACCGAGATCTTCCTGGCGATCCCGCTGCTGCTGGGGGCGAGCGTCCTGCTGACGCTCTTCGGCTCCAAGGGCAGCGGCGCCATGACGGTGATCGTGGCCCTGTCGGTGCACGGCTGGCCGCAGGTCGCCCGCATCACCCGCTCGTCGGTGCTGGAGACGAAACAGCAGGACTACATCCTGGCGGCGGCCGCCATCGGCTGCTCGCAGCTCAGGGCGCTGGTCCGGCACGTCGTGCCGAACAGCCTCGGGCCGTGGCTGGTGGTCGTGACGACGAACCTCGGCGTGTTCATCACCTACGAGGCGATCATCTCGATGCTCGGGATCGGCCTGCGTCCGCCGACGGTCTCCTGGGGGCAGATGATCCACGACGCGCAGTCGCGCTTCCTCGAGGCGCCGCTGCCGGTGCTCGGCCCGGCCCTGTTCCTCAGCGTCGCCGTGCTGGCCTTCATCCTGCTCGGCGACGTCGTCCGCGACGCGATCGACCCGAGGATCCACTCATGAAGCGGGCCGAGGAACCACGCGAGAAAGGGGGCGTCGTGAAAAAGCCCGGACACCTGCTGGAGGTGGACGACCTCCGGGTCGAGTTCAGCGCCGAGGGCGGTCCCGTGCCGGTGCTGCGCGGGGTGACCTGGCACGTGGACCCGGGGGAGACGCTCGCGGTCCTCGGGGAGTCCGGTTCGGGCAAGAGCCTGACCGCCCAAGTGATCATGGGGATTCTGGAGAGCCCGCCGGCCAGGGTCGCCGGCGGGAGCGTGCGCTGGGACGGCGACGACCTGCTCGCCCGGCCCGAGGCCGCCAGGCGGGCCGTCCGGGGAGAGAAGATCGGCATGGTCTTCCAGGACTCCCTGTCGGCGCTGAACCCCGTCCTGCGCGTCGGGCCGCAGATCGGCGAGACGCTGCGGACCCGGCTCGGCCTGTCCCGCAAGGAGGCCGGGGACCGCGCGGTCGAGCTGATGCGGCAGGTCCAGATCCCGGACGCCGAGCAGCGCTACCGCGAGTACCCGCACCACTTCTCCGGCGGCATGCGGCAGCGCGCCGTGATCGCGATGGCCCTCGCGCTGTCCCCGGACGTGCTGATCGCCGACGAGCCGACGACCGCGCTGGACGCCACCGTCCAGGTGCAGATCCTGCGGCTGCTCCAGACGCTCCAGAAGGAGTCGGGCATGGGGCTGGTCCTGATCACCCACGACTTCGGCGCCGTCGCGTCGATCGCCGACCGGGTGGCGGTGATGTACGCCGGACGCGTCGTCGAGACGGGCGGCGTCCGCGACATCTTCCGCAGGCCGGCCCACCCCTACACCAGGGCGCTGCTCGAAGCGGTTCCGCGCGCCGACCGCCGGGCCGGACGGCTCGCCGCGCTGCCCGGCCAGCCGCCGGTGCTCAAACGGGACTCGGTCGGCTGCCCCTTCCGCTTCCGCTGCTCGCTCGCCGAGGACGTCTGCGCCGAGCGGGAGCCGACGCTCGGCGAGCACGCCTCCGGCCGCTGGAGCGCCTGCCATTTCGGAAAGGACGTGATCGCCGGTGCCGTCCCCGCCCATTCTTGAGGTCACCGACCTGACCCGCCACTACACGTCGGGCGGCCCATGGCCGTTCGGGGGAGGAGCGGGCGTCCGCGCGGTGGACGGGGTGTCGTTCACCCTCGGCGAGCGGGAGACGCTCGGCCTCGTCGGCGAGTCCGGCTGCGGGAAGTCGACGCTCGGCAGGATGCTCGTCGCCCTCGACCGCCCCACGGCGGGGACGATCAAGTACCGGGGCGAGGACATCCACCGTCTCGGCCGGGCGGGACTGAAGGCCCTGCGGCGCAAGATCCAGATCGTCCTGCAGGATCCCTACACCAGCCTCGACCCGCGGATGACGGTCGGCGACATCGTCGCGGAACCCCTGGTCGTGCACGGTGAGGGGACGCCGGCCGAACGCCGCCGCCGGACCCGGGAGCTCTTCGAGCTGATCGGCCTCAACCCCGATCACCTGAACCGCTACCCGCACGAGTTCTCCGGCGGCCAGCGGCAGCGCGTCGGCATCGCCCGCGCGCTGGCGCTCGGTCCGGAGGTCATCATCTGCGACGAGCCCGTCTCGGCGCTGGACGTCTCGATCCAGGCGCAGGTCCTCAACCTGCTGGCCGACCTCCAGGAGCGGCTTGGCCTGTCGTATGTGTTCATCGCGCACGACCTGACCGTCGTCCGGCAGATCAGCCACCGCGTGGCCGTGATGTATCTGGGCAAGGTCGTCGAAGTGGGACCTGAGGACGCGGTCTACGGGAGTCCGCGGCACCCGTACACGCAGGCGCTGCTGTCGGCCGCGCCCCCGACCGATCCTGATCTGGCGCGGGGCCAGGACGTCATCCTGCTTGAGGGCGATCCCCCCAGCCCGGCCTCGCCACCGAGCGGTTGCAGGTTCCGTACCCGCTGCTGGAAGGCGGCGGAGGAGTGCGCCACAACCGAGCCGCTGCTGATCGCGGACGCGGGCGGGGACGCGGGTTCGGGTTCGGGTGCAGGTTCGGGTGCGCACAGCGTCGCCTGCCATTTCGCCCCCGCCCCCTCTCTCGACGCCATGTGAATGCTGTACTCTGAATTCAGAACTCAGAAGGAGATGAGACATGCCCCTGAATGACCGGCAGTTCGCCGTGCGGGCCTCCCGCGTCCTGGACCCGGCGAGCGGCGAGTACTACGAGAACGCGAGCGTCGTCGTCGCCGACGGCAAGATCGTGTCCGTCGTGGACACCCCGCCCGCGGACGCGGAGGTCGTCGACGTGGGCGGGCTGACCCTGATGCCCGGACTCATCGACTGCCACACGCACATGCTGCTGCGTCCCGAGGACCAGGTGTGGCCCCCGGCGATCCTGTTCAAGACGCAGGTCTACCGGGTGATCGAGGGCGTCGCGGCGAGCGAGCGCGCGCTGCGCATCGGCTTCACCAGCGCCCGCGACACCGACAACGAGCAGGTGTGGCACGGCGACACCGCGCTCCGGGACGCCATCGAGGCCGGCATCATCCCCGGCCCGCGGATGGAGGTCGCCTCGGACGGCATCTCCATCACCGGCGGTGACATGCGCATCGACGACAAGGTCAACCCGGAACTCGGCCTCCCCGACGTCGCCGGCATGGTCGACACGCGGGACGAGCTGATCAAGGAGGTGCGCCGGCAGATCAAGATCGGCGCCGACTGGGTCAAGATCTACGCGACCAGCACGCGCAAGGACGTCGAGCCGGAGGAACTGGAGCCCCTGCACCAGTTCACCGAGGAGGACATCGCCGCCGTCGTCGCCGAGGCCAAGCGGTACCGGCGCGACGTCGCCGCGCACGCCTACGGCAAGGACGGCGCCCAGGCCGCGATCCGCGGCGGCGTCCGCACGCTGGAGCACGGCCCGCTGCTCACCGAGGAAGACCTCCAGACCATGCTGGAGTTCGGCACCTTCTGGGTCCCGACGATGGGCACCTACTACAAGCGCCAGCACACCGAGTTCGACCGGCGCTTCGTCAAGCGGCACGAGGGCGCCTTCAAGCGCGGCCTCGAACTCGGCGTCAAGATCGCGTTCGGCACCGACGTCGGGTCCTTCCCGCACGGCGAGCAGATGGACGAGTTCAGCCTCATGGTTCAGTACGGCATGAAGCCGCTGGACGCGATCAGGTCGGCCACGGTCGTCGCGGCCGAGGTGCTGCGCAAGGAGGGGCAGATCGGCACCCTCGCGGCCGGCGGCCACGCCGACCTCATCGCCGTGGACGGAGACCCGGTGGCCGACATCGAGGCGCTCAAGCGGGTCGGCTTCGTGATGAAGGGCGGCCTCGTCCACCGCGACGACGTCGCCGCGACCGGGAAGGCCCCCGAGCTCCGCTGGCAGCCGGCACGGTGAACGACCTGGTGGTCTACGCGGGGCGGCTGCGCGCGGACGCGTGGTCGCGCGACCTCCGCCCCGCGTGGCTGCTCGTCCGGGACGGCCGCTTCGCCGAGATCGTTCCCGGCGTCGACCGGCCCGGGGGCTGGCCCGGCGACCGTCCGCACCTGGATCTCGGCCACGCGGTGGTGTTCCCCGGGCTGGTGGACTCCCACGTCCACCTGACCGAGCCCGGCGACGGAACGGAACCGGTCGACCGCCCCCTCGCCGACAACGTCGAGCTGGGCGTCGCGAACGCGCGGACCGCGCTGCGCGCGGGCGTCACCACCGTCGCCGACTGCGGCGGCCCGCCCGAGGCAGTGCTCGCGGTCCGCGCCAAGGCCGCGTCGCTCCCCGACTGCGCCAGGGCGCTCGTGGCCACCGCGCCGATCACGAAGGTCGGCGGCCACTCCGCGCGCTACGGCGGCGAGGTACGCGACGCGGCGGACCTCCGGGAGACGGTCGGACGGTTCGCCGCGTCCGGCGCCGACTTCGTGAAGGCCATGGCCTCCGGCGGCGGCACGCCCGGCGCGCCGCCGTGGGAACCGGGCTTCGACGAAGCCGTCCTGCACGCGGCGGTCGAGGCGGCCGCGTCCCACGGCCTGCCCCTGAAGGTCCACTGCCTGTCGGGCGATTCGATGCGGGCCGCCGTCACCGCGGGCGTCGCGCTCATCGAACACGGGAAGTTCCGCAACGCCGCCGAGGACGGCCGCGGCTTCGACCCGTCCGTCGCGGACCTGCTCGCGCGGTCCGGCGCCGTCGTCTGCCCGACCCTGTCCGTCGGCCACCACGTGCTCGCCGTCCCGCCCGAGGAGTCCGGGGAGGCGGGCGGGATGTGGGGACGGCGGCACCCGCACGACCTCGACGACTTCCGCCGCCTGGTCGAGAGCGGGGTCGGCATGGTGAGCGGCACGGACGCGGGCTGGCGTTTCACGCCGTTCGACGCGCTGCCGGGCGAGCTGCGGATGATGGCCGGCGCCGGAATGACCAACCGGCAGGCCCTGGCCGCGGCGACCGCGGACGCGGCCACCGCGCTCGGCAGGGGCGACCTCATCGGCAGGATCGCCCCCGGATACCTGGCGGACTTCGTCGCGTCCGGCACCGACCCCGTCGACGACCTCACCGCCCTGGACCGTCTCGTCGCCGTCGCGCGCGACGGCCACGTCCTGCGCTGACCACCGCGAAGGAGAACCATGAAACGTCGCGCATTCCTGGCGACCGGCGGGGCCGGTGCGATCGCCGTCTCCACCGGGGGCGCCGCCCTGGCGGACGACGCAGGCATCCGGGTGCGGGAGGTGGGCAGCTACCACATCGGCGGAACCTCGATCACCCTGGACGACGCCGAACCCAGGGACGCCTACGTCGCCGAAGGGCAACCGCCGGTCCGGGTGGACCCCAACGGGGACTTCGAGACCGGTCAGGTCTACGTCCAGTACGTACGCCTCGTGCGCCCCCGCACCCGGCTGCCCCTCCTGATGTGGCACGGCGGCGGACTGACCGGCGCCTGTTTCGAGACCACACCGGACGGACGGGCAGGATGGCAGCAGCTCTTCCTCGCCGCCGACCTCGACGTGTATCTGGCCGACGGATTCGGCGGCGGGCGCGCCTCGTTTCAGCGCTATCCGGAGATCTCCCAAGCGGAGCCGGTGTTCCGCACCAAGGAGGAACTCTGGGACCTGTTCCGCCTCGGACCCCCAGGTTCCTACGCCACCGACGCGTCCAGGCGCAGGCCGTACGCCGACACGCGATTCCCCGTCGCCTCCTTCGAGGCACTGGTCAGGCAGACGGTGCCGCGCTTCCGCACCTATGACCGGTCCACGCAGGCGGGCTACGACGCACTGGTCGCCAAGGTCGGCCCGAGCGTGATCCTCACCCACAGCGCCGCGGGCCCGCTCGGCTTCGCCGCGACCATCGCCGCGCCTGACAAGGTCCGCGCCCATGTCGCGATCGAGCCGTCGGGCGCCCCCGACCCGTCCACGGTCGACCTGGACCGGCTCCGCCGGATCCCGCACCTGATCATCTGGGGAGACCACCTCGACGCGGACGACTCCTGGGGCGACCTGTACGCCTCGACCCGCCGCTTCCACGACGCCCTGCGCAAGGCGGGCGGACGGTCGACCTGGATCGACCTGCCGTCCAGGGGCCACCGCGGCAACTCCCACATGATCATGATGGACGCCAACTCCCACCAGGTGGCCGCCCTGATCGACTCCTGGCTGAAGAAGAACACGAAGTAGCGCTCCTCAGGGGCGGCGGGTTCGGTCGGAGTCGTCGCTGGGACGGACACCGAGCACCATGTCGATCTCCGCAGTGGTCATGGCCCTCTCGGCCACCGCGGCCACCGCGGCCACCGCGGCCACCGCCGAGAGGACCTCGGCGTAGAGCTCGATCTCGTCGAGCGCCACTCGATCATGAGCAAGGCCGCTTCCAGATCTGCTAGACAGCTGCCGCATGGAACGACGAACCGTGCGCTGCCACCGCTATTTGTTGATCATGGCCGTGCTGGTGGTGTTCCTGACCGTTGGAACCGGTCTGCTTGGACGGGCCCTGCTCCGAGGCCTGCCGTACCCGGAGACGCTCGGCGCGGTGATTGTTCTGGCCGTCCTGGCCGCGGCCCTCGTGACGGCGGTCGCCGCCTTGCGCAGCCGCGCCATCGTCGACGAGCGGGGCGTAACGATCGTGGGCGCATGGCGCCGCTGGCGCTACCCCTGGGCCGACGTTACTGAGATCTCCCTGCACGCGTCACTGCGCTACGGGGAGGTGTATCTGCGCACGGCCGACGCCGAACGCCGGGTCTTCTTCTATCCGGTGGGGATTTTCGCGCCTCCCGCCAATGGGGAACGCCACAGCACGCCCCCGTCCTATACCCCATCCGGCCTGGCGATCCTCTATGCGCGCCTGACCGAGTTCCGCGGCTGAACCCGGACCGGCCGTCCAGCGAAGGACCCGCCGTTCACCTCAGGCGAGGGCGGCCATGATCGCGGCCGCGTCCTGGTACTCGCGCCAGAGCACGATGCGCCCGTCCCGCGCCCGCAGGACGAGCACGAACGGCGCCGACGCCCGCTTCCCGGACGCGGGCACGCGCGCGACCAGCTCGTACTCGACGACGATCACCTCCGGGTCGGCGGTCTCGTGCACCACCACGTCCCGGAACTCCTCGAACACCACGGGCAGCGCGGCACGCCCCTCCTTCGTCATCGCCACGACGTTCGCCCGCCCCTCGATCCGCCGCCGCGCGAACGGCGTCTCCACCACGACGTTCTCCGCGCAGATCTCCTCGTCCAGACCGGGCTCACCGGCCAGGACGTTGCGCTGGAAGCGGGCGAAGAGGTCGTGCGCGGTGTGCTCGGACATGGGTGTTCCCCTCGCAATAAGATGAGTTCCAACTCATCTTGAAAATATGAGTCGTGACTCATCTTGTCAACCGGACGGACGAATGACACCGAGCAAGCCCCTGCGCGCCGACGCCCGGCGCAACCGCGCCCGCATCCTCGCCGCGGCCGAGGAGGTCTTCGCCGAGCGCGGCGCGTCCGCGTCCACCGAGGAGGTCGCGGCCCGTGCCGGCGTCGCGATCGGCACGGTCTTCCGCCACTTCCCGACCAAACGGGACCTCCTCGCCGCGATCATGAAGGAGCTGAGGCAGCGCCTTGTCGACAGGGCGGACGCTCTGGTCGCCGCGGGAGACCCTGGCGCGGCGCTCTTCGAGTACGTCACCTACCTGGTCGAAAGCTCCGCGGAGATCGGCACCGTCGTGACGCTGCTCGCCGAGGAGGGCACGGCCGTCGAGCCCGGCGAGCAGATCATGGCGTTCACCCAGGCCTTCGGGTCCCTCCTCCAAGGCGCGCAGGAGGCCGGGACGGTTCGTCCCGACGTCCGGCTGGACGAGGTCATGGCGCTCGTCACCGCCACCGCGCACGGCGCGCTCGCGGGCGCCTGGTCCGACGACCTGCGCCGCCGCACGCTGGCCCGCGTCCTCGACGCACTCCGGACATGACACGCCGCACGCCGCGGTGCCCGCAGGAACGGCGGTAACGTCGGTAACGGAGCGGCGGTGTAGAACTGCGCCATGGATGCTGTAGAGCTTCAGCGGATGCTCGATGAGGTCTTCGACCAGGCGCTGGTCTATCACGGGTTCGTCGACTACATGCGCGACTACGAGGTCATCGTCTACGCGACCGCGGATCGCGCAACCGGCATTCGGCCTGCCCATCTGAGGTATCTGTTCAGGTATTGCGTCGAAGCCCGTTGTGAGACGACGGTCCCAGCCCCTATCTGGATGAAGTCATTGGACGACCGTCTCACCGAATACGAGACCGGCGTTGATCTCGACGGCTATGTCTGGGGCGTGAAGTGGCACAACCTCTACCCAGGCGCGAGCGTCGTCGCCGAGTCGAAATCCGCCGACACATGGGGCAAAGCCCTCGGCATTGATTTCTACGAGGTGCGGATTCAAACCAACGCACACGACATGAAGCTGGTGTTCTCTGATCTGCGGGTAAGTGAACTACCGGCCGGATATGCCCCCTTCACCGTCGATGAAGAGGCCGGAGAGCCATAGAAGCCACAACCACCACAAGAACCGGCGGGCTGCAGGACGACCCCTTCTGTCGCAAATGGCGGGAACGGTGGTCAGCCCACTGTCAGGCCAGGTCCCCGCCGTTGTTGACCCAGGCCAGCACGCTCCTGTCCCTGACGTTGAGTCCCAGATAGTCGTCGCGCCCGGTCGCCGTTGATGTCGGCGAACTCGACCGACTCGTGGTAGCTCTGTCCGATGCCGGAGGCGACCTTCCGCGGGGGAGCCAGCATCCTGGAGTGTCGGTGCAGGCTCGGTCGCCAGTATCGGCGATCAAGTCCTCGACCGCCGCCGTTTCTCCGTCGGGTTTCGCGATCGTTATCGGGACCCCGAGAAGCATCACGTGAGACACCGTCAAGCGCGTCCTGGGAACACCGCGTCAAGTATCTCCCCAGACCACACAAGCGGGGACGAATAACTGACCGTCGTCAGGTCAGGGCGCGACTTCTGTTTCTGGTTATATCGCGGCGCCGTAGAGCGTCATCGCCGGGATCCGGCGCGGGGCTGGCCGCGGGGCACCGGTCGCGTGGGGTCAGGGGGTGCGGGAGGTGGCGGCGAGGGTGCCGAGGAGGCTGAGCGCCTGGCTGCTGGGGGAGGCCGGTTCGGCGTGGTAGACGACGAGTTCCTGGCCGGGGCTGGAGCGGACGTCAAAGGTCTGCATCGTCAGGGTGAGCGGGCCCACGGCGGGGTGGGCGAAGCGCTTGCGTTCAAGGGCCTTGCCCCGGGCATCGTGGCGGGCCCACAGGTCGGCGAATTCCTGGCTCTGGTCGAGCAGTTCGGTGAGCACCTGGCGTAGGCGCGGCTCGTCCGGGGCCTGACCGTGGCCCAGCCGGAATCCGGCGACCGAGTTGCGCGCGACGTCGTGCCAGTCCCGGTAGAAGGAGCGGGCGGCCGGGTCGGTGAAGACGACGTGCATCAGATTGCGCGAGTGCGACCAGTCGTGGAAGAGCGCGTCGGCGAGGGTGTTGGAGGCGAGCACGTCGTAGGCGCGGTTGTAGACGATGGCCGGATTGTCGGGCCAGGCGTCCATCAGCTGCGGAAGGCCGGGATCGACGCGGTCGCTCACCCCGGCGGCGGGCCGGGCCAGCGGGCTGAGACCGGCGAGCCGGAACAGGTGCAGGCGGCCGTCCTGGTCAAGGCGCAGCGCGGCGGAGAGCGCCTCGACCACCTGCGCCGACGGCGCCCGTTCACGTCCCTGCTCCAGACGGACGTAGTAGTCGGCGCTGACCCCGGCCAGGAGTGCCACCTCCTCGCGCCGCAGCCCCGGGACGCGTCGATGACCGCCGGTCTTGGGCAGGCCGACCTCGTCCGGCGTGACCTGGGCCCGCCGGGCGGTGAGGTAGGCGCCGAGGTCGGTACGTGTCATTTGCCCATGGTAGGTCGGGGTCGGGTGGTCTTCCTGGGTGCGCTACTCCCATGAAGATCGCGGCCTGTTCCGGCGGTCCGGGCTCGGCCAGTGTCGAGGGCATGGACGACAGCAAGATCATTCTTGTCACCGGGGCCAGCAGCGGAATCGGCGAGGCCGTCGCCGCCCGCCTCGTACGCGAGGGACACCAGGTGGTCGCGGGCGCCCGCCGCGTCGACCGCCTCAAGGAACAGGCCGGACGGGCGGGACCTGGCTTGCACCCGGTGAGCCTGGACGTGACCGAACGCGCGTCCGTCGAGGCGTTCGTCCAGCAGGCCCACGACCGCTTCGGACGAGTCGACGTCTTGATCGGCAACGCCGGGATCATGCCGCTGTCACGCCTGGACGCCGGACTGGTCCAGGAATGGGACCGGATGATCGACGTGAACGTCCGCGGTCTCCTGCACGGCATCGTCGCGGCCCTGCCACGCTTCGAGGCCCAGGGATCGGGCCACTTCGTCACGATCGCGAGCATCGGCGCGCACGAGGTCGCGCCCACGGCCGCCGTCTACTGCGCCACCAAGCACGCGGCGTGGGCGATCACCGAAGGCCTGCGCCTGGAGAGCGCCCCCTCGATCCGGGTCACCACCGTCTCGCCCGGGGTCGTCACCTCCGAACTGGCCGGTTCCATCACCGATCCCATCGCGGCGGAGGCCATGCGCGACTACCGCGCCCACGCCATCGCCCCCTCGGCCATCGCCGACGCCGTGGCCTACGCCCTCTCCCAACCGGCCGACGTCGACGTGAACGAGATCGTCGTACGTCCGGCCGGTCAACGCTGAAATGGAATCTTCAATGACCATCCCCACCACCTGGGACCTGACCGGCCGCGTCGCCGTCGTGACCGGCGCCGCCCGCGGCATCGGCCACGCCACCGCCGTCCTCCTGCGCGAACGCGGCGCCCGCCTCGTCGTCACCGACCGTTCCGAGAACGTGAAACGACTCGCCGGACCGGACATCGCGACCCTCGTCGGCGACGTCGCGGACGAAGACCTCGCACGCGACACCATGCGCCTGGCGGTCGACCGCTTCGGACGGCTCGACATCCTGGTCAACAACGCGGGCCGCACCCTCAACAAGCCCATCACCGAGACCTCGGTGGACGACTTCGAGGCCATCTTCCGCGTCAACGCCCGCGGCAACTTCGTCCAGGCCCGCGAGGCGTTCCGCCTGATGGAGGCGGACGGCGGCGGCTCCATCATCTCGATCGCGTCGGTCTCCTCGGTCGTCGCGTTCGAGACCCAGACCGCCTACGCGGCGTCCAAGGGCGCCCTCGCCCAGATGACGCGCGTGCTCGCCATCGAGGGCGGCCCCAAGGGCATCCGTTCCAACGCCGTCCTGCCGGGCGTCATCGACACCGACATCATGGAGGGCGTCGTCGAGAACGGCCGCGAAATGCTCGCCTCCTTCGGCCCCGCCCACCCCATCGGCCGAATCGGCCGTCCCGAAGAGGTCGCCGAAACCGTCGCCTTCCTGGCCTCCGACGCCGCCTCCTTCATCACCGGCGCCCTCCTCCCAGTGGACGGCGGCTGGACCGCCCAATAAACAAAACACCCCGCCAACGCACCACCCCCGCCGGTAGACGAACCGCCGGATGCTCGGCACGACTTCCGTCCGTCCCAGAAACGCCAGCGAGGCGGCGCGGCAGCTAAGAACAGGTTGGGAGGGAACAAATCTCCAATGGAAATGCTGACAGGCGGACCGGCGGCGGCGCTGGCTGCCGGACGGCCTGAGTGGCCGTGGGCGGAAGGCGAAAGTGCCAAGTCGAGGCCAGACCGGTCTGTTAACGTCGCGACCATGTCGGAGAGTCGGATCAGGAAGTACGGCCCGCAGGTGCAGATGCACCTGCTGGACGGCGAGCGACTCATCGAGGTCGTCTTCGCCCTCGCCCTCAGGTCGGCGCCGAAGGGCACACAATCAGGCCATGGACCGATCGTCGGGACCGGTAACATCGCCGGGCAGTTGCTCAACGACATGCCGGCGCGCGCCGCTGGTCTGATCTGCATCACCGACCGCCGCGTCCTGTTCTTCAGCACTGGCCTGAAGAAGGTCAAACGCCTGTGGTGGCACATCCCACGCGAAACCGTGAATGAGATCGTGCCCGGCCAACTGATGTTCGCTCTCCAGTTCACCGACGGCACCCAGGCCTGGTTCGGCGGTGGCGGCCCCGACCACGAGTCGCTCGCCCGCGCACTCGGCCTCGCCACCTAAACCGACAGTCGAGCCCTTTGCGGGCTGGTGAATTTAAATCAGCCGTCCAGCCGGCCAGCCGTCCACACGGGGAGAAGGGCTGCCGTGCGTTGGCGGTGTTCTGCTGACCAGCGAGGCAACTCCGTCCACCGTCCCAACCGTCCAATCAATACACCAGCGCCAATTACGACCGACTGGTGCGCGGCGTGATACCCAATGCCGTTGCCGCGCTGACGGCGGCCACGATGGCGATGAACCACCAGCCGTGCTGGAAGGCGGTCAGCAACCGATCGGAAGTGACATTCAGCGACCCGACCACGGCGACCAGAACGGCAACACCCAGCACGTAGCCGAGTTGGCGGGCGGTGTTCACCACCGCGCTGCCGGTGGCGGACTGGTCCGGCGGAAGATCGACGGCAGCCGAGGCGATCATGCTGGGCAGGGCGAGTCCGATGCCGACGCCGGAGATCATCCAGCCCGGCAGGACGTCGGTGGCGTAGTGCACGGGCGTGGCAGCGGTGGCCAGCACCAGCACCACCCCTCCGGCGAACAGCAGATTGCCCACGGCCACGACGACCCCCACCGGCAACCGCCTGATCAGTCGTTGACTGACGGCGGCGAAGATCGGCACCATGATCGGCCCCGGCACGATGGCGAGCCCGGTTTCGATGGTGGTGAAGCGGGCCGCGTTCTCCAGCCACATGGCGATACTGAGGAACCACGCGCCGAACGCGGTGCAGAACGCCAGCACGGTGGCGTTGGCCCACACGAATGTGGGCACCCGGAACAGGGCGGGTGATACCACCGGATCCGGATGCCGCACCATCCGCACCATGAACAGGACCAGACCCGCCACCGCCACGGCGAGGACGCAGAGCGTCGCCCCGCCCGACCACGACCAGTCGCTGCTTTTCACCAGCCCCAGCGACAGCGCCCCGATCGCCACGACCAGCAGCGCCACCCCGAGCAGATCGGGTACCCGCGCCCGCACACGCTGCCGCGGATCCGGAACCAGGCGCAGGGCTGAGACTCCGGCCACCACACCCACCGGCAGATTGATCAGGAAGATCCAGCGCCAGGACGCCTCGGCCAGCGCCCCTCCGACCACGGGACCGAAAGCCGCGGAGAACGAACTCGTGGTCGCCCAGATCTTCACCGCGCCCGGCACCTTCGCCTGCGGCAGCACCGTGATCAACAGCCCGAGGCTCGCCGGGGTGAGGGTGGCGGCACCGATGGCCTGCACGATCCGGAATGCCACCAGCGCTCCCAGCGACGGCGCGACGGCGCAGGCGAGGCTGCCCAGCGTGAAAATGCCGAGCCCGACCAAGAAGCCGGCCTTGCGCCCGAAGCGATCCGAGAAACGCCCGGCCGGAATCAGCAGTGCCGCATAGACGATCGCGTACCCGTTGAGGACCCAGCTGAGGTCCGCCAGCGAGGAACCCCGATACGACTCACCGATCTCGGTGAACGCGACGTTCACCACGAACACGTCGAGCATCGCCATGAACGCGGCCGAGCAGAGCACCCACACGATCGCGGTCGAATGATCCCGGGTCGGCCGCGACGTCGTCGTCTCGGTCATGTCATGCATCAAGCATCCCCTCATGTCCCGACCGGCCGACCTTCGCCACGCCCGGATCCCGATCAAAGAATACGTTCGATCGTATGTTAACCTCAAAACCTCCGTTCGAGTCCACCGGCAGCTCCGGCTTGGTCAGAGGGGGACGGTCGGCACGGCGGCTGTACCGAGGGCCGGGCCAACGACATACGATCGACTGTATGGTGAAATCTGGGCGACAGGCTCCTGCCGGAGAAACCACCGACAGGCGATTGCTGCGCGGCATTGAGTCACGGCGCGCCGTGACAAGGCGAGCGGTCGACATCGCCTCGCTGGACGGGCTCGACGGCGTCAGCTTCGGACGCCTGGCCGACGACCTCGGCATCAGCAAGGCGGGAATCCAGACCCTGTTCCGGACCAAGGAGGCGCTCCAACTCGCCACCGTGGAAGCGGCCCGCGAGGCATTCGTCGACGCGGTCATCCGTCCCGCCCTGCCGTCCCCCGCAGGCGTCGCGCGCCTTCGCGCCCTGGTCGATCGGTGGATCGACTATGCCGTCCAGCCGCTGTTTCCCGGCGGCTGCTTCTGGGGCGCGAACCTGCCGGAATTCGATAGCCGCCCCGGCCCTGTCCGGGATGTGCTGCATCAGCATCAACAGGCCTGGCACGCGACCCTCGCCACGCAGTTCCAGCGCGCCGTCGCACGCGGCGAGATAGCCGACACCGATCCCGAATCGGCCGCCTTCCAAGTGAGCGCCTTGCTCAACGCCGTCAATCTGGCCGTCCGCCTCGGCGACGACGACCGAATAGCAATGGCGCGGCACGTGATCGGAGATTTGCTCACACCGCCATCCCACGATTCGCAACGCGCCCCCCGCCGCTCATCGACCACCTCAACGAAGCCACCGACAACAACGCGATAACACGCCGCTACATTGGGCGCAGTGGCCCGCACGGCGCCGCTTGGCCACAGCCGGGATGCCAGAGGGAGCGCCCCGTGGCGACCGGCCGGTCGGAGATCGCTGTCGGCCGCCCGCCGATCTCACGAGGCGGTCACGGAGCGGGGACCGTCCGTGGCTGCCAGGAGAAGACCTTGGGCGAGCGTGGATCGATGGTGACGCGGAGCCAGTTGCTCGCTGTGTCACCGAAGGTCTCCAGCCGAGTCAGGTTGGCCACCCCGGCATAGCCCGGCTCCACCTCCTGGACGTGCTCGTCACCATGCACGAGCAGGACCGGCTTGCCGAAGGCGCGGGAGCGTTCGACGATCCGCGCGCGGATGTCGGCGAACCCGGGGGTGTCGGTGGGTTCGGCCTGCATCATGAGCAGGACGCCAGGTGCGCGGGTACGGGCGGCTTGGGCGAAGGCGGTGTCGATCCAGTCGAGCGCGGCGGCCTTGCGGGCCTCGAACTCCGCCAGGCGCAGGTCGGGTCGGTCGCCGCCGGGGAGTTCGGCCCACGGCGCCAAGTCGTTCTGGCTGCCCACGACATGGACGGTGCCGATGACGACCTTGGCACTGGTGAACGCACGTTCTCGCGGTAGTCCCGGTGCCGGGGATCGAGAGCCTGGGAGCGCACCGGCATCGAGCGGCGGCCGAGGGTGCGCCCCACTCTGGGGTAGAACACCCGGCGGACCGCCTGCAAGCGCTCGGTCGGCAGGTAACCGCCCGCCGCCGCGCGGTGGCAGTCGGTCCATTCGTTGTCGCCGGGGGTGAGTACGAACGGGTCCCTGAAGGTGCCGTACAGCCCCGCCAGGTCGGCGAAGCGGGCGTCGTCGCAGGTCGACGACCCGTTCTTGACGTCACCGGCGTGCAGCACGTAGCGCACGCGGGGGTCGGAGTCGATGTCCTTGACCATGAGCCCGACCACGAGGGTAGTGGTGAGGGCACTCTTCATGAGCATGGAAATACGCACCGGCGATTATCGGCAGATGCCGGTCCCGTCCCGGTGACGGCCGGTTGTCCAGGAGCCGACTTCCGATCAACGAAACGTGCGCCCGCGAACCCCTGTCGGGCAGCACCGTGGCGCATCGCCGGGCCCTGGTGGGACGAGCCACTCTCAGATTGAGCACCGCGAGCGTCCGCGTACGACGCGATGACAATAGGTAGGCTTCGACAACGTGTCTTGGTGTAATAATTGGAGATGTTTGAAAGGTGTCGCAGCCATTCGTTGATTGTGGCGATGTGGATGGTGGCCCGGTAGCGGACGGCGCGCTGGACCGCGAGGAGCACGACGGGGTCTCGTCCCGTACGAGGGCAGGAGAACGGGTCACTCGCTGGAGCGAGCAGGCGAACTCTGCGTGTTGGGTGTGCTGTCGCTGGTCTTGTTGTCGGCTCGGTCGGGGAGGGAGGCGGATCCGTTGCGGAGAAGGTCGAGGGCCGCTCGCCCGTAGTCGTCTGGGTTGACGGCCTGCGAGAACCGCTCTCAGCTGGGATCTCTGGAGATGGGGAGTTCGGTTCGTTAGTAACTCTCATGTTTTATACGGTGCTCGCGACACCTTTGGTCGGGTGCGCGAAGATGAGTCAGAAAGGCCGTCGATATCCCTAAGGGGTACAGACCGGACACCGTTAGCCTCGGTGGCTATAGTCGCCGGTTGAACATCAATGGTCGAGGTGCGAATGCCGGGCCGAAAAGTCTGCCGGCTTCGTCGTCCCACGTCAGCGGGCTTTTTGTGCATAATCCCCGCCCTGGGTGTGGCTAATCTCTTGACAACTCTTCTGTCACGTTCCTACTGTCCATTTCAGCATCCTCCAATGATGACGATGCAGATAGTGTTAGTGACATCACACTCCGCATAGGGGCGGGGGCGCGGGGGCCGCGCGGTGGTCACACCAGGGGGCGTTAGTGAGTGACGTTGCGAGCACTGACCGTGGCTTAGGCGATCCCAAGGAAGGCGATGCGGCGGAAAGTGCGTTGGCATCTCCCCTGAGTGCGGTGACGACCGTGCTGATCGATTCGCTGTTGCCGGCCGACTCACCGCGTGCCGGGCAGCTGGATCTCCAGCATGTGCGCAAACTCATGGCGGTACGGAAATTGCCGCCGATCATCGTCCACCGGCCCACGATGCGGGTCATCGACGGTATGCACCGCGTCCAGGCGACGGTGCTCATGGACCGTACGGAGATCGAGGCGCGGTTCTTCGACGGCACGATCGAGGACGCCTTCGTGCTGGCGGTGAGGATGAACATCCGGCACGGTCTCCAGTTGTCGCGCACGCAGCGGTCGGCCGCGGCGAAGCGGATCATGGTGTTACGTCCGGACTGGTCGAACCGGGTGGTGGCGGCGGTCAGTGGCTTGTCGGCCAAGACCGTGGCGGAGATCCGGCGGCGTGCAAGCGACGAGATTCCCCAGTTGCCCACTCGGGTGGGACTGGACGGCCGGGTGCGTCCCGTCAATGGCGCGGAAGGACGACGACGCGCCGCCGAGTTCATCCGGGCCAATCCGCGCGCCTCGTTGCGTGAGATCGCTTCGGCTGCGGGCGTTTCCGTCGGGACGGCCCGGAATGTACGCCACCAGGATAATCGGATGCCGCCCGGCAACTGCGCCGTTCCCGACGGCAGCGGTTCTCCCGCCAATGACCAGGCCGGCGAACGGCAACCACGGCGGCGGCACGCCGATGCCCTGACGGTGCTCTACAAAGACCCTTCTCTCCGGCAAAGCGAATCCGGCCGACAATTGCTGCGACTGCTCGATAACGGAGCGTTGTCGGCTGTTCGGCGAGACGAGGTCATCGCGAAACTGCCGCCGCACAGCCGCTCGGCGATCTTGGCGGCGATCCGCCAGTGCATGCAGACCTGGCACGAGTTCGGCGAACGCCTCGAAAGCGTGACGAACGAAGGAAACGCGGCGTCCGAGGGCTGACCGGACGGCCCACGGCCTCCCGCTGATCTCGCCCCCGAGTCCACGGCGGCGGACGGCACTTCACGATGTTCCTGTGCGTCCGCCGCGCGCCAACGCAGCGGTTGATCGCCGGGCGGCGGCATGTCGGCGTCCCGCGGCACTCGCACATCGTCCACGAATTCGAATCGGCGTCGGAAGGGCGCGGGGTCGCCGCTCGGTGATCCCGGCTGTCCGCGTCCGCGCCCACAGGCGCTGTCCGATAGTACGTATACTGTTGAACATAAGTACTGTCTTCCTATGCTGCCTCCACATCGAAAAGGAGGTCAGCCTTGAGCGTTCATTCATCGACGCTGATGGACGAGACACCGATCTCGGACGAGACCAGGGAATGGCTGGATCGGATCGACCCGATCGCCTCGCTCGTCCAGGAGAACCGCGAGCGCGGTGAGCGCGAGCGGGTCGCCCCCGCCGCCGTCATCGACGAGCTGCGCGCCCTGGGCGTCCATCGCATGTGGGTGTCGCGGGAGTTCGGCGGCTCCCAGGTCGGCATCGAGACCGGTTCGGCCGTGATCCAGCGGCTCGCGCGATGGGACCCGTCCATCGCCTGGCAGATGGGCGTCCAGGGGGCGATCGGACGGCTGTCGGACTATCTGCCCGAGACGACCGCCCGGAAGCTGTTCAGCGACAGCGACCAGCTGGTGGTCGGCGGGGTGAACCCCGCGGGCCGGGCCGTACGGGTCGCGGGCGGGTACCGGCTCAGCGGTACCTGGGGGTTCGCCAGCGGTTCGGCGCACGCCGACTGGCTGGTGTGCAACGCGTTCGTCACCGGCGAGGACGGCCGGCCGCGCGCGACGGCGAACGGCCCCGAGACGCGCATGCTGTTCGTGCCCAGGTCCGAGTGCCGCATGCTCGACACCTGGCACACGATCGGGCTGCGTGGCACCGGAAGCGAGCACTACGAGGTCGCCGAGACGTTCGTCGACGACGACTTCACCGTGCCGGTCGCCGACATCCTGCGTCCGCCCGCCCCTCGCCCGTCCCGGGCCTACCCCATCGGCTACTACGACTTCGGGCCGTTCACCTCGGCTTCGACCGCGCTGGGCGCCGCCGGGGGTGCACTTGCCGCCGTCAAGGCCCTGGCCGGGGAGAAGACCCCCACAGCCGCGAGCGGCTCCCTCGCCGGAAGTCACACCGTGCAGGAGAAGGTGGGGCGTGCCGAGTCGCTGCTGCGGTCCGCGCGGCTGATGCTCGCCGACGCCGCCTGGCACGCGCAGGGTTCCGGGGAGAGCGGCGGCGACGACCTGAGCGCGCTGATCCGGCTCACCGCGGCGACCGTGGCGGAGAACTCCACCGCGGTCGTCGACATCGCCTTCCGGCTCGCCGGGACCACCGCGATCTACACCGGCAGCCCGCTGGAGCACTACTTCCGCGACGTTCACACGGCCGTGAAGCACATCACGCTTTCCCACAACCATTTCGAGATGGTCGGCCAGTACCTGCTCGGCGGCGAACTCAAGATGCGGCGGTGACCGGACGGAACGCGGCGGTGACCGGCTGCCTTCCACCCCGACCGACTGACGACCGAGTGCCCGAACCCTGGAGAGACAGAAAACGCATGAAGACGATGAAGGCAGTCCAGCTCATTGCGCCGCGGAAGACGGTCCTGGTCGACCTTCCCAGACCGCGGACGCCGGACGACGGCGTCCTCATGAAGACCCGGTGCGTCTCGATCTGCTCCACCGACATCTCCTTCTTCGAAGGGCATCTGTTCCCCTCCGAATACCCGATCATTCTCGGCCACGAGTATCTCGGCGAGGTCGTCGAGATCGGGCCGGAGCTGCGGAACTCCGATCTGTCGATCGGGGACCGTCTCGTGTACTGGGGGCAGACCGACTTCGGCGGCTTCGCCCAGTACCGAACGCTCCGGCCGATCTTCTCCGGCGAGATCAAGGAGGACGTGTTCTGGGCGGACCGAAACTTCCACGACGACCGGCGGGCCGCGGCGGTCAAGGTCCCCGACGAGCTGGACGACCTGCAAGCCTCGTTCATAGAACCGAGCACCGGTGCGCTGCGCTCGATCCTGGCCAACCCACCGCGGATCGGTGACCGGGTGCTGATCATGGGCACCGGTCCGATCGGGATCATCGCCGGCAGCGTCATCAGCCGGCTGCTGGCCCCGCACTCGGTGGTGTCGGTCGACCTCAACCCGCAGCGGAACGTCCATGCCAGAGAGCATTTCTCCGAGCGCGCCTATCTGCCGGACGAGCTGATCGAGGAGGTGCCGGAGGGCACGTTCGACTACGTCTTCGACGCGCTGCCGACCGTCAACGCCCCCGATGAGGACAAGGACCCCCGGCGGGTGGCGATGCGCAAACTCAAGGCCGGTGGCCGTTACGTGCTGTACGGGGCCTCACAGGAAATGCAGAAGTTCGACACCTGGCTGATGCTGGCGAAGGGCATCACCATCACCTCCGCGCCGTTCGACGTCGGCCGATTTCCCATGCACAGGACCGCCAACGTCATCCAGTCGGCCATGCACCTGCTCCAGACGGGGATCGTGGACGGCGAGCGCCTCCTGTCGAGGGTGTGCCCTTTTGGCGACTACGACCAGCTCCTCGAGATCTTCGAGAACTACCGCCACACCACCAGCCTGAAGACGATCGTGGACTTTCGCAAGTAAAGGTCCAGTGCCGGCAATGCGGCGATGACCGGGACGGTGCGGGCGGCCCTCCGCGCCGTCCTGACGCCCTTCCCCTTTCAGACCCGACCATCGCTAGGGAACAGGAAAACCCATGCCCGTTGCTGCCAAAGAGTTCACCCGCGCCATGTCCCGGGTGCCCGCTCCGGTGACGGTGGCCACCACCGTGGATCGCTCCGGGCGGCCGTGGGGCTTCACCTCCAGCTCGGTCAGCTCGCTCTCACTGAGTCCACCGCTCGTGCTGCTGTGCCTGGACAAGACCGCGAGCACGCATGAGGCGTTCACGTCCGCGACCCACTTCATGGTCAACGTCCTCGCCGAGGAACAGTCCGAGATCGCCAGGCGCTTCGCGACCTCCGGGATCGAGCGCTTCGCCGCCGGAGACACCCGTCCGGCCGAGCTGGGGTTGCCCGGCATACCGCAGGCCGTGGTCCGGGTGGCGTGCTCCATGTTCAAGATCTTCGATGGGGGCGACCACAGCATCCTGACCGGCTGCGTCGAGGCCACGCACGTGGCCGATCGCGCTCCCCTGGTGTACTGCGACCGGGCGTTCGTCCACCTGGTGGACGCGGAACGGGTCTGACCACCGGGAGGCGGTGCGATCCTGATGACGTCCATGCTCCGGCTCGCGATCCTGGGGACGGCGCACGTTCACATCCCTGACC
>JBOHBY010000426.1:0-2168 GCA_050698635.1 Spirillospora sp. | reverse complement strand
GTGTCGCAGACCCCGACGGAGCGGCCGACCTGCGGGCCGGGCCGTCCGCAGCCGGGCTGCCAGCCGCAGTCCCCCGGCCCGACGGGCCCGACGACGCCGCCGCCGGGACAGGGCCAGCCCTGCAACGAGTACGGCCTGCCGCTCGGCTGCGACCCGAGCCTCCCGCCCGAGGGCGACAAGGGCTGGTGGTGCGACAAGCCCCAGAACAAGAACCACCCGGCCTGTAGGGAAGAACCGGGCGGCACCGAACCCAACTAGGAACGGCCGGGCCTACCCGGCCTTCGGATGAAACGGTCCGGAGCCCTGACGGCTCCGGGCCGTTCCGTTCCTGGCGCTCGCCCGTTACACGGCGCACCGTGCGCGGGGTGGGGTTGATGACCAATAGTCTTGCTGTCCATGGCGTCGTCTTCTGAAAGGCTTGGGATGCCCGCCGCCGGAAGTGACAAAGACGACGGGGTCGACGGGCTCGACGGCCCCGGCCCCGGCCCCGGTCCCGGTCCCGGTCGGCTGGCGCGGCTGGCCCCGGTCCTGACAGGTGTCACCGCCCTGGTGTGCGCGCTGGGCTGGTTGCAGAAACGGCCGTGCGCGTCGGCGAATTTCGACTTCGCGAAGACGACGACGAACGCCTGCTACACCGACATCTATCCGCTCTATTTCGTGCGCGGCCTGAACGACGGCAAGGTCCCGTACTTCGACTCGTTCACCGGTTCCGACATCCATTACGTCGAGTACCCGGTGCTGAGCGGCGGCTTCATGCAGTTCGTCGCGTGGCTGGTGAAGCCGTTCGGCGTGGACGAGCGCGGAATGGCGTTCTACAACGTCACCGTCCTGCTTCTCGCGGTGCTCGCGGTCGTCGCCGTCCTCGCCACCGCGTACGTCGCCGGACGCCGCTCGCTGCGAACCGGCCTGATGGTGGCGCTGTCCCCGGCCCTGCTGCTCACCGCGTACATCAACTGGGACCTGCTGGCTGTGGCGCTGACCGCGCTCGCCCTCGCCGCGTGGTCGGCGCGGCGCCCGGCGCTCGCGGGGACGCTGCTGGGCCTGGCGATCGCGGCGAAGTTCTACCCGCTGCTCCTCCTCGGCCCGTTGGTCCTGCTGTGCGTGCGCGCCGGGCAGTGGCGCGCCATGGGACGGATGCTCGCCGGCACCGCCGGGGCGTGGCTGCTGGTCAACCTGCCCGTGATGCTCTTCGCGTGGGACGGCTGGAAGGAGTTCTACACCTTCAGCCAGGAACGCGGCGTCGACTGGGGCTCCATCTTCTTCTACCTCCAGGACCACGGGCTGGAGAAGCCCGCGTCCGACACCGGCACGCTCAACCTCCTCGGCACGGGGACCTTCCTCGTCCTCGCCGCCTGCGTCGCGGTGCTCGCGTTCGCCGCGCCGCGCCGTCCGCGCCTGCCGCAGCTGATGTTCCTCGTGCTGGTCGCGTTCATGCTGCCGAACAAGGTCTGGTCGCCGCAGTACGTGCTGTGGCTGCTGCCGCTCGCGGTGCTGGCGCGTCCGAAGATCCCCGCGTTCGTGGTCTGGCAGGCGGGCGAGATCGTCTACTTCTTCGGCATCTGGTGGTTCCTGCTTTCGGTGTCCACGCAGACGCCGGGCGAGGACCTTTCGGGCACGCTGTCGGCGGTGCTGAGCCTCGACGCCCCGACGGGCGGCATCAGCGAAAGCGTCTACCACCTTGCGTTGCTTGCGCGGTTCGTGACCGTCCTGGCGCTGGCGGCACTGGTGGTGTGGGACGTGCTGCGCCCGTCCGCCGACCTCGTGCGCTCGGACGGGGCCGACGACCCTGCGGGCGGCGTCCTCGACGGCGCGGACGACGCGATCTCCCTGAGACGCTGGCGCGGCGCCCGCCACACCAGCGTCCCAGTTATGTCGTCCTGACGCTTAGGGCTTAGAGCCGCCCGCCGCTGGCACCGGCCAGCCGTTGATGACGGCGAGCAGCTGCCAGTACCGCTCCGCGACACCGTCCGCGATGGCCTGGCCGACCTTCTCCCGCGTGAGTTCGGCGAGAGGTCGATGCCGAGGTCGCGCAGCGTCCGCAGCGTCCGCACCGGAAGGCCGGTGCGGCGTGCCAGTTCCTCGATCGTGTAGAGGGTGTCGCCGTCCATGCCGTCCACCATGAGGGCTCCAGTCACTAGAGACTCAACCCGGTGCGCCACCACGAACGC
>JBOHBY010000425.1:0-4261 GCA_050698635.1 Spirillospora sp. | reverse complement strand
CTGGTCAGGACACCGGAGGACGGCGCCGTGACGGTGTGGTTCTCGCGGGCGGACGGGAGCGGGGCGTCCGGGTCGCCGCCCTGGGCGGTGATCATGCGGCGCCAGACGTCCATGGCGGAGCCGTCCTTGAGGGCGTCGGCCGGGTCCTTGGCGGTCAGGCCGGCGGCGTCCAGCATCTCGCGGGCGAGGGTCAGGGTCAGCTCGATCACGTCGGACGGGCCTCCCCCGGCCAGCACCTCGACCGACTCCGCGACCTCGACGGCGTTGCCGACCGCGTTACCGAGCGGACGGTCCATCGCGGTGAGCAGCGCGGTCGTGCGCAGGCCGTTGTCGGTGCCGATCGCGACCATGGTCTCGGCCAGCTCGCGGGCGTTGCCCACCGTTTTCATGAACGCGCCGGAGCCGACCTTGACGTCCAGGACGAGCGCGCCCGTCCCCTCGGCGATCTTCTTCGACATGATCGAGGAGGCGATCAGCGGGATCGACTCGACGGTGCCGGTCACGTCGCGGAGCGCGTACAGCTTGCGGTCGGCGGGGGCCAGGCCACCGCCCGCCGCGCAGACCACGGCTCCGGCGGCGCGCAGCACGTCCAGCATCTCCGCGTTCGACAGCGACGCCCGCCAGCCGGGGACCGACTCCAGCTTGTCGAGGGTTCCGCCGGTGTGGCCTAGGCCGCGTCCCGACAGCTGCGGGACGGCGGCGCCGCACGCCGCGACCAGCGGCGCCAGCGGGAGGGTGATCTTGTCGCCGACGCCGCCGGTGGAGTGCTTGTCGGTGGTGGGACGGTCGAGCGCCGACCAGTCCATGCGCTCGCCGGAGCGGATCATCGCGTCCGTCCAGCGGGCGACCTCGGCGCGGGTCATGCCGTTCAGCAGGATCGCCATCGCCAGCGCCGCCATCTGCTCCTCGGCGATCGCGCCGCGCGTGTAGGCGTCGACGGCCCAGTCGATCTGGCCGGGGGTCAGCGTGCCGCCGTCGCGCTTGGCGCGGATGACGTCGATGGCGTCCAACCGGTCACACCCTCTTGATCAGGTCGTCGGGGCCGAAGGCGTCCGGGAGGACGTCCGACATGGGCCGGATGCCGGTGGTCGTCTCGATCAGGATCGACGCGCCGCCGAACTCCCAGAGGAGCTGGCGGCAGCGTCCGCACGGCATCAGCGTGTTGCCGTGCCGGTCGACGACCACCACCGCGACCAGGCGCGGGGTCTCCGACTTGCCGGGGCCGTGCAGCGCCGACACGACACCGCACTCCGCGCACAGGGCGACCCCGTAGGCGGCGTTCTCGACGTTGCAGCCGGTGATGATCCGGCCGTCGTCCACCAGCGCGGCGGCACCGACCGGGAAGCCGGAGTAGGGGCAGTACGCGCGCTTCATCGCCTCCTGCGCGGCGTCGCGCAGGGCAGACCAGTCGATCTCCATCTTGTTATCGTGCCTCACCGCGCCGGTATTTGACGCCGTTCGCGGTGGGCATGCGCAGGCGCTGGCTCGCGAGGGCCAGGACGAGCAACGTCACCAGGTGCGGCGTGAACGAGACCAGCTCCCCCGCGACCTCGTCGCTGCGCAGGAACCAGGCGAGCAGCGCGGCCGCCGCGACCAGTGCCAGTACGGAGCTGAGGTAGGCGTTGCGCACCTCGCGGTGCCCGAGGTCGGTGACCGCTTCCGGACGCAGCCGCGTCGCGCGCACCAGCTGCCAGACCGTCACGCCGACGAGCAGGATCGCCACGAAAAGCAGCAGCGCGTGGACGGACTCCCCGCCGCCGCGCACGTTCATCGCGTCGGTGTAGCCGAACAGCAGCGAACCCGCCGCGAGGCCGCCGGGACGCCAGTTCCCGAAGATCATCGCGGCGAGGCCGATGAAGCCGCGGCCGTTGGTCTGGCCGTCCTGGTAGAGGTTGCCCGCGACGGTGACCAGGAACGCGCCCGCCAGGCCGGAGAACCCGCCGGAGATGATCACGGCGGCGTACTTCATCCGGTAGACCTGCACGCCGAGGGACTCGGCGGCGTACGGGTCCTCGCCGCAGGAGCGGATGCGCAGGCCGAACGGCGTCCGCCACAGGATCAGGAAGCTGAGAGGGACGAGCAGCAGCGCCACGAACGTCAGCAGCGACATTCCGCTGGTCAGGCCGCGCAGGATGCCTGCCAGGTCGGAGAGCAGGAACCAGTGGTGGTCTTCCAGCGAGCCGAGCCAGTCGGGGCTCTGCCAGCCGCCGATCTTCCCGCCGGACAGCACCGGCAGCGTCAGCGTGTTGATCGAGTCGACGGGCGGCGACTGCCGGGGGCCGCCGCCGAGCGCCTTCGCCTCGCCCTTGTCGAAGATCAGCCCGGCGAGGAACTGGGTCAGCCCCAGCCCGAGGATGTTGATCGCAACACCGGACACGATGTGGTCGACGCCGAACGACACCGTCGCGATCGCGTGCAGCAGGCCGCCGAGCGCGCCGCCGATGATGCCCGCGAGAACGCCGATCCACGGGCCCCACTGGTAGCCGGCCCAGGCGCCCGTCCAGGTCCCGAGGATCATCATGCCCTCAAGACCGATGTTGATCACGCCGGAGCGCTCCGACCAGAGCCCGCCGAGCCCGGCCAGGAAGATCGGCACGGCGAGACGGAGGGATGCGCTGACCGTCCCGCTGGACGTCACCGGGTTCGCGTCGTCGATCACCCGGACGAGGGAGAGCAGGACGAGCAGCCCGGACGCGATCAGCAGGTAGTGCGGCCAGCGCAGCTTGCGTTTGCCGTTCGCGGCCTTCTTCGGGGACGCCGGGGGCGCCGTCCCGGTCGCGGTGCTCATGACGCGCTCCCCTCGCGGGCCAGATCGTGGCCGGTCGCCAGCTCGGCGGCGACCGCCCGCTGCTGCAACCGGATCTCCCAGCGCCTGACCAGCTCGTACACGATCACGACGGTCAGCACGACCACGCCCTGCATCACCCCGACGATCTCCTTCGGCACGTCGACCTCCTGGAGCACGTCGGAGGTCTGGTCGAGGAACGCGAACAGCAGCGCGGCGAGCGCGATGCCCGCCGGATGGTTGCGGCCGAGCAGCGCGACCGTGATACCGGTGAAGCCGAGGCCCGCCGGGAAGTTCAGCGAGTACTCGTGCGACGCGCCGAGCAGCTCCGGCATCCCGATCAGCCCGGCCACCACCCCGGACGCCACCATCGTGTAGACGATCATGCGGCGGGCGTTGACGCCGCTGGCCTGCGCGGCCGACGTCGACAGCCCCGACACCTTCAGGTCGAACCCGAACCTGGTGTGGTTGATCACGACCCAGTACACGATCCCGACGACGATCGCCAGTGGGAGCAGCCCGTACACCTCGCCCGGCAGGTCGATCCCGATGGACGACAGGAAGCCGTTCAGGGAGCCGACGCGTCCGTCCTCGGGGATCTTCGGGGTCGCGACGTTGTTGCTGCCAGGACGGACCTCGGCCAGGCGCTTGTCGTTCAGCAGGTAGGCGATCAGGCCGGTCGCGATCGCGTTCAGCATGATCGTGGACAGCACCTCGCTGACCCCGCGGGTCACCTTCAGCACGCCCGCGATCGCCGCCCACAGCCCGCCGACCACCATCGCCGCGACGATCACCAGCATCTGGCCGAGCGGGGCGGGGAGGGTGACCGCGCCGCCGAGCACGGCGGCGAAGAACGCGGCGAGGCGGTACTGGCCGTCCACGCCGATGTTCAGCAGCGCCATCCGGAACCCGATCGCCACCGCGACCGCCGACAGGTAGTAGCGGGTCGCGCGGTTGACGATGTCGACGATCGAGTTCTCGGTGGTGCCGTAGTCGATCATGCTCTGCACGGAGCTGAACGGGTCGGCGCCGGTGATCCGCAGCAGGATCATCGTGATGACCAGGGAGATCAGCAGCGCCAGCACCGGCGCGCCGATCCGCAGCGCCAGCCCGGTCGGGCCCATCCCCCGCAGGATCGCCTTCCACGCCGGAACCGGCTCCGGAGTTCCGGGGGGCTCGGCCTTGGACAGGTCCGGCTTCTTCGCCGGTTCCTTCGGGTCGCTCATGAGCCGGCTCCGGACGCGCCGGTCGCGCCGGTCGCGCCGGTCATCGCGGAGCCGAGTTCCTCCGGGGTGACGGTGCGCGGATCGACCTCCGCGACCAGCCGCCCCCGGAAGATCACGTGCAGGGTGTCGGACATACCGATGAGTTCCTCAAGATCGGCGCTGATCAGCAGCACGGCCAGCCCGTCCGCGCGGGCCTGCCGCAGGTGGTCCCAGATGGCGGCCTGGGCGCCGACGTCGATGCCGCGGGTCG
>JBOHBY010000424.1:0-1756 GCA_050698635.1 Spirillospora sp. | reverse complement strand
CCCCTGGCGGGCGGCCTCCCCAGCGGGCCTGCGCGCCGACCGGCTCGGCGACATCGTGGACAACCCGGCGCAGTCGACGGCGGTCGTCGCCGCGATGATCCTCGCGGGCGTCCTCGACCGGTTCCCCGGCCTGCGGCTGTGCGTCGTCCACGGGGGCGGCTTCCTCCCCTACCAGGCGGGCAGGCTCGACGCGATCGCCCGCCTCCGCGCCGACTGGACCGGCGACCGCGTGCCGCCGAGCACCGCCCTGCGGCGGCTCTACTACGACTCGCTCACCCATTCGGCGGCGTCGCTGGCGTGGCTCGTCGACTTCGCCGGGAGCGACCACGTGCTGCTCGGCACCGACTACCCCTTCCCGACCGGTGACCCGGACGGGGCCTCGGTGGTGGCGGCGGCGCCCGGCCTGAGCGGCGCCCAGCGGGCCGACGTCCTCGGGCGCGCCGCCGCGGGCGTGCTCGGTGACCGAACCTTGACAGTCCCGAATCGCATGAAATAGAAAGCGCTTACAGAAATCAGGGAGGTACCGGATGGATCAGGTGCGGATCGGCATCATCATGAACGGCGTCACCGGACGGATGGGGACGCGCCAGCACCTCGACCGGTCGATCGTCGCGATCAGGGACCAGGGCGGGCTCGTCCTGCGCGACGGCCGCCGGCTGGTGGTCGACCCGATCCTCGTCGGCCGCAACCCGGCCAAGCTGGAGGACCTCGCCCGCCGCTACGGCGTCGAGCGCTGGACGACCAGCCTCGACGAGGCCCTCGCCAACGACGACGACACGATCTACTTCGACGCGCAGACGACGAACCAGCGCGCCGACGCGGTCCGCAAGGCGATCGCGGCGGGCAAGCACATCTTCTGCGAGAAGCCGACGGCCGTCTCGCTCGACGACGCCCTCGACCTCGCCCGACTCGCGAACGCGGCCGGGGTCAAGCACGGGGTCGTCCAGGACAAGCTGTTCCTGCCCGGCATCCGCAAGCTCAAGAGGCTCGTCGACGGCGGCTTCTTCGGCACGATGCTGAGCTTCCGGCTGAACTTCGGCTACTGGGTGTTCGAGGGCGACTGGCAGCACCTCAACCGGCCGTCCTGGAACTACCGCGCCGAGGACGGCGGCGGGCTCGTGCTCGACATGTACCCGCACTGGCGCTACCTGATCGACAACGTCGTCTCGCCGATCAGGTCGGTGCTGTGCCACAGCGCGATCCACGTCCCGAAGCGCTGGGACGAGGACGGCGCGCCCTACGACTCCACCGCCGAGGACGCGGCCTACGGCCTGTTCGAGCTGGAGAACGGCGTCACCGCGCAGTTCACGACGTCCTGGGCCACCCGCCCCTACCGCGACGAGATCGGCGAGTGGCAGCTCGACGGCACGCACGGCAGCGCGGTCGCCGGGCTCCGCGAGTGCCGGGCGCAGTCGCGGGCCAACACCCCGATGCCGGTCTGGAACCCCGACATCCCCAACCCGATCGACTTCCGCGCGGGCTGGCTGGAGGTGCCCGACAACGAGGAGTTCGAGAACGCGTTCCGCGTCCAGTGGGAGATGTTCCTGCGGCACGTGGTCGAGGACGCGCCGTTCGGCTGGGACCTGCTCGAAGGCGCCAAGGGCGTCCAGCTCGCCGAGCTGGCGCTGCGGTCCTCGCGCGAGCGCCGCTGGGTCGACGTCCCCGAGCTGACGCTCCAGCCGACGACGACCGGGCCGGCGTGAGCTCGCTGCTGCTGCCGTCCGGCACCGTGCTGGAGAAGTACACGGTGCGCGGC
>JBOHBY010000423.1:0-3292 GCA_050698635.1 Spirillospora sp. | reverse complement strand
GTGCGGCTCAGTGGCTCGGGCGGCAGCATCCTGCGGCTCTGCGACGGCAGCCGCACGGTCGCCGACATCGTCGCCGAGCTCGGCCGGAGCTTCCCGGACGCGCCGCTCGCCGACGAGGTCCCCGCGTTCCTGGAACGCGTCCGCGCGGAGGGCTGGGTCCGATGATCCCCGCACCCTGGGCCCTGCTCGCCGAGGTCACCCATGCCTGCCCGCTGCACTGCCCGTACTGCTCCAACCCGCTGGAACTCGTCCGCACGAGCGCGGAGCTGGGCACCGCCGACTGGGCGCGGGTGTTCGGTGAGGCCGCCGACCTCGGGGTCGTGCAGGCGCACGTGTCCGGCGGCGAGCCGCTGCTGCGCCGCGACCTGGCGGAGATCGTGGCGTCCGCGCACCGCGCCGGCGTGTACACGCAGCTTGTGACCAGCGGCGTCGGCCTCACCGCCGACCGGCTCGGCGAGCTGCTGGACGCCGGGCTGAACAGCGTCCAGCTCTCCCTCCAGGACGCTCAGCGCCCCGGCTCCGACCTCATCGCCGGACGCGTGTCCTACACCGACAAGGAACGCGCCGCCGGGGTGATCAGGGACGCGGGCGTGCCGTTCGGGCTGAACGTCGTCCTGCACCGCCGCAACCTCGACAACCTTCAGGAGATCGTCGAGGTCGGTGCCCGCTGGGAGGCCGACCGGATCGAGCTCGCCAACACCCAGTTCTACGGCTGGGCCCTCCGCAACCGCGCCGCGCTGCTGCCCACCAGGGAGCAGCTCGGCCGGGCGAAGGCCACGGTCGCCGCGTGGCGCGACGCGCACGGGCAGGGCGAGGGGCCCGAGCTGGTCTGGGTCATGCCCGACTACTACGAGGGCGTCCCGAAGCCGTGCATGGGCGGGTGGGGCGCGCGTTCGATCACGGTCGGACCGGACGGCACCGCGCTGCCCTGCCCCGCCGCGTACGCGATCCCCGACCTCGCGCCGCCGAACGTCCGGGAGCGGTCGCTCGACTGGATCTGGACGGAGTCGCCCGCGTTCAACGCCTACCGCGGGACCGACTGGATGACCGGGCCGTGCCGCGAATGCCCGCGCCGAGAGATCGACTTCGGCGGGTGCCGCTGCCAGGCCCACGCGCTGACCGGCGACGCCGCCCGCACCGACCCGGCCTGCTCGCTCTCGCCGGACCACCACCTCGTCCGCGACGCCACCGCCACGGTCGGGGACGGCGACGGGGTCGGGGACGGCGACGCGGCCTTCGTGTACCGCAAACCGGGGGCGGCGGTTCCGACCGATGGATCGGCGGCGGTTCCGGGATCTGTCTGATCGAACGGCCGCACCGCGCGGCCCGACCATCGGAGGATCCATGAATCCCGAGCAGAGCGCCGGTACGGCGGACGCCGTCCGGCTGATGGAGGACGCGTTCGGCGCGGCGGCGGAGATGATGGCCGCCGTCCCCGCCGGGGCGTGGGACGCGCCCAGCCCGTGCGCCGGCTGGACGGTCCGCCAGGTCGGCGGCCACCTCGTCGGCAACCTGGCGGTGTTCGAGCGGTTCCTCCGGGAGGAACCGCTCGCCGACGTGGACGCCGAGGCCGCGGCCATCGCGGGCGCGGACCCGCTCGGTGACGAACCGGCCAAGGCGTTGCGGGCCGTCGGCGAGCGCTGCGCGGCGGCCGCCTCCGCGTTCGGTCCGCTGGACCGCGAGGTCCCGTTCGCGCTCGGCCCGGCGTCCGGGCTCGTCGTGGCCAGGGTCTGCCTGATGGAGACACTCGTGCACGGCTGGGACATGGCGCAGGGGTCAGGGGCGCCCTACCGTCCGGACGGCGCGGTGATCGGGGCCGTGGCGGAGTTCGTCCGCCACGCGCCGATCGAGGAGCGCCGCGCCGCCGGGAGGTTCGGGCCCGAGCTGGCCGCCGGGCCGGACGACTCGCCGTTCAACCGCCTGCTGGCGTATCTGGGACGCCGCCGGCCCTGACGAGCGGCAGGCCGAAGCGCGCGAACAGCGATGGGTCGCGGAAGCCGGTGATCGTGTCGATGCGGTCACCGGCGACCGTGCACACCACGAGGCCGTAGCCGTGGCAGGCGCCCGTCGTCTCGTCGGCGAGGTAGGAGGCGAACGCCGGATGTCCGTTGGCGCGCGTGCGCGTCAGCGTGAACAGGCCGGGCCGGCCGTCCGCGGGGGCGGTGGCCAGGAACCTCGTGATCTCCTCCCGTCCGTGGACGACGAGGCTCTCCGGCGGCATCCGCAGCACGGCGTCCTCGTGCAGGACGGCGGCGAGCGAGTCGGCGTCGCCGCGTTCCCAGGCTTCGAGGAATGTGCTGAGCACGGCCTCGTCCCGGTCGTCGAGCGGGCGGGACGGGGCCGCGCCGGCGGCGCGGAGTGTGGTGCGGGCCCGTTGCAGGAGGCTGTCGACGGCCGGGGCGCTGCGGCCGAGAAGGTCGCCGACCTCGGCGCTGCTCCAGCACAGCACGTCCTTGAGGATCAGGGCGGCGCGCTGGGTGGCGGGGAGGCGTTGCAGCGCGACGACGAACGCCAGCGCGACGCTCTCCCGTCCTTCCACGACGGCGGCGGGATCGGCGGCGGCCTCGTCGAGGAGGGCGTCCGGGTAGGGCTGGAGGTGCTCGATCTCGCCGGTCGTGACGGGCAGCCGTCCCTTCCGCTCGATGGCCTTCAGGCAGGTGTTCGTGGCGATCCGGATCAGCCAGTGGCGCAGCGGCGCGCGGCGCTGGAACGTACCGAGCGCCCGCCAGGCGCGCAGCAGCACGTCCTGGAGCGCCTCGTCGGCGTCGTCGAACGAGCCGAGCATGCGGTAGCAGTGCAGATGGAGCGCCCGCAGGTGCGGCTCCACCAGTTGACCGAACGCCCGTCCCTCCCCGGCACGCGCGGCTGCCAGTAACTCGTCTTCGACCGGGCCTGCCGTGACCGCACCGTCCATACCGCCACGCTAACCGGCGATGCCCCGGAGCGGGCGGGTTCAGGCGGGCGGCGTCTCGGCGGACAGGCGTTCGAGGAGGTCGCGGCTCGCGGACGCGACGAGCGGCGGCACGCCGAGTCCGGTCAGCATGTCGGCGGCGGCGGCCATCTCGGCGGCGCGGCGGACGGCGTGCCGGTGCGTTCCGGTGACCAGCCGGTCGACGGTGCCGGCGCTCGCCCTCGTCAGTTCGGCGGTGATGTCGTCGCGCAGCCAGTCCTCGCAGCCCGCCGACCGCGCGGCCTCCAGCGACTCGACCACCGCCGCCGCGAGGCCCTTGAAGAACACGCTGCGCAGGAGCTTCCTTGCGGCGGCTGCGCCGGGGCCGTCCGGCAGCACCTC
>JBOHBY010000422.1:0-3745 GCA_050698635.1 Spirillospora sp. | reverse complement strand
TGCCCGGCGCGCGGGCCGAACCATTCCGGGTGCGCGCGGCGCAGGCGCAGCGTCCGCGACGTCACGAGCAGCTTCTCGTCGTCGACCTCCTTCGGCAGCCGTCCGGTGTCGAGCCGGGCGAGGTGCTCGCGGCGCCGTCCGTAGTCGACCGGCCGCCGGTTGTCGGGGTCGACCAGTGCCAGCCCGGTCAGCTCACAGCCCTGGTACACGTCAGGAACGCCCGGCATCGCAAGCTGGACGAGCTTCTGCCCGAGCGTGTTCACGCGCGCATAGGGCGCGAGCTTCCTGACGAACGAGGTCATGTCGGTGACCAGGTCGGGATCAGCGAGAACACCCCGCGCGTACTCCCGCACGGCGTTTTCGTAGGCGAGGTCTTGGTCGAGCCATGAGGTGCGTGTCTTGGCCTCGCGCATCGCCTTGGTGAGGAACTCTTCCAGGCGTCCGGTGGTCAGCGGCCAAGCGCCGACGAGCGTCTGCCAGAACAGGTATTCAAGGTCTGGCTCCAGGGGTGATGCAGCAGAACCCCAGTTTCGCCAGCGTTCGACCGCGTCCGTCCACTCGCCTGGGAGTTCCGACAGCACGGACAGCCAGGCGCGTACGTCCTCCTCCCGTTTGGTGTCGTGGGTGGACAGCGTCGTCATCGTGGACGGCCAGTCACGCGCGAGCCCCACGCAATGCGCGTGGAATTCGTCAGGGCTGACTGAGAACCGGCCTGGGGCGCCGCCGACCTCGTTCAGCGCGGCCATGCGGTTCCACCGGTAGAACGCCGTGTCCTCCACGCCCTTGGCCGCGACCGGAGCCGACGTCTGCTGGAAACGGACGATGAACTCGGCGTCGGTACGCTCACCCAGCCCGAGGGCCAGATCGACGACGGTTTCCAGCTCTCCGCGCAATTCCTCCGGCAGATGGGTGCGTGCACGGCGAGCGGCCTCGACCAGGACGTCCACGGCCTGCTGCGGTGCGTCCTCCCCAGGGACGACGTACGCGCGATACACAGGCATGGCAACCAGCAGCTCGACCAGCGCCCGCTCCAGGCCAGGACGCCGCTCGCCCACGACTCGCTGAAGAACGCGCAAGAGCCGGTCGATCTCGGGCTTGAGGCCGTGGGTGGCCGCGTAGAGGCGGGAGTCCCGCTCGACCTCGCCGAAGTCACGCGGGCCGCCCGTCAGCGACACGTAGTAGTCGGTCAGCGGCTTCTCCCCCGCCGGGTCGATGAACAGGCCGCCGACCATGCCGAGGGAGTCGTAGCCGGTGGTGCCCGCGCACGGCCAGTCCCGCGGCGGCCGCTCCTCCCCCTCGGTGATCTTCTCGACGAGCAGCCAGGCGTCCGGGGCCGCGTCCGCCAGCCGCCGCAGGTACCCGCGCGGGTCGGCGAGACCGTCCGGATGATCGACGCGCAGGCCGTGGACCAGGCCCTTCCCGACCAGGTCGAGCAGGAGGGCGTGCGTGCGCTCGAACACCTCCGGGTCCTCCTGGCGGAGCGCGATGAGCCCGTCGATGTCGAAGAACCGCCGGTAGTTGGGCCGGTCAGCGCCGTCGCCAGTGCCGTCGCCTTCGTCGCCCGGCAGGACGATCCCGCCGCCGCCCGCGTCCCAGTCGACGTCGAACCACTTCGCGAACGGCGACGCCCGCCCGTCCGCGACGACGGCCGCGAGCGGCGCGTTCAGGTCGTGCGGCACCGGGACCGCCATGTGGTTCGGGGCGACGTCCACGAGCACCCTCAGCCCGTGCGCGCGGAACCGGGCCGCCATCGCGCCGAACGCCTCGGAGCCGCCCAGCTCGTCCGCCAGCCGGGAATGGTCGATCACGTCGTAGCCGTGCTCCGACCCGGGCGCGGCCTGCAGGATCGGCGACAGGTACACGTGCGACACGCCAAGGGACGCCAGGTAGGGGGCCAGCGCGGCAGCCTCGGCGAATCCGAACCGCCCTTCGGGGGTTCCGCGGAGCTGGAGCCGGTACGTACCGGACGGCGGCGGCGCGTCGGTGGTCCCGTCCTCCGCCGGGACGGCCCTGCTGTCTTGGGTCAGGTTCTCTTCGGCCAAGTGGTCCTCGGACACGGTCTCCTCATCGGGGGGTTCGGCACCGGGGAGCGGGAGCCCGCGCGGCAGAGCGCGCGTCGAGAGGGCCCTTCCCCGTGAGGAGTGGATCACACCGATCGGGAGTCCTCTGGCCAGAACGGACAAGGCTGAGCTACTTTAGGGGAGCCTTACCTTAATGAGGGTGCCCTAAGATTGCCTGGTCAGACGCGTGGAGCACGCGTGAGCCGCACGGAAGGTCCGCCGACCGAATGTACGTCTGCATCTGCAACGCCGTCACCGAGGACGACGTCCACGGCTGCATGGCGACGGGCGGTTGCCAGACCGCCAAGGAGGTCAAGGCCGCCTGCGGTTTCAAACCGGCGTGCGGGCTGTGCACCAAGCGCATCCACACGATGGTCAGCGAGTACCGGACGGCCAGCGAGCTCGCCGACGCCTTCACCGGCGGACCGGCCGCGCTTACCGCCGTCCCCGAACCCGCAGAACCCGCGGAACCCGCAGAGCCCGCGCAGACCACCCAGGCCACCCAGGCCGCCGAGCTCACCGAGCCCGCGGAGATCGCCGAAGGGGGTGCCGCTCCGCCGACCGCAGCCTGAGCCTTCCGGCCCCGCACGGCCCCGCCCGCGACCGGGCGGACACGCGCCCTGCGGGGGTTAGTGCTGTCCTCAATCGGGCCGTCATGCGAACATGGGCCCCATGGAAGGCGACAAGGACATCATCGCGCTGCTGAACGACCAGCTCACCGCGGAACTCACGGCGATCAACCAGTACTTCCTGCACTCCAAGATGCAGGCGAACTGGGGCTTCACCCGCATCGCCGAGCACACCCGCGACGAGTCCTTCGACGAGATGAAGCACGCGGAGCGGCTGACCGACCGGATCCTGTTCCTGGAGGGCCTGCCGAACTACCAGAAGCTCGGCACCCTGCGGATCGGGCAGAACATCGTCGAGCAGCTGGAAGCCGACCTCGCCGTCGAACTGGAGGCCGTGGCCAGGCTCCGGCCGGGCATCGAGCTGATGCGCTCGCGCGGCGACGTCACCTCCGCCCGGATCTTCGAGGACATCCTCGCCGACGAGGAAGAGCACATCGACTACCTGGAGACCGAGCTGAGCCTCGTCCAGGCCCTCGGCGAGCAGAACTACCTTCAGCGCCTCACCGACGCGCCCGGCGAGGACTCGATCAAACCCGTCTGAGCCCCGGAGGCCCGACCGGACCGGCCTCGCTCAGGGGGCGCCGGGGGCCGGGGGCAGGGTTCCGGGGGTGCGGCGCAGTACGTACGGCTGAATGATGCCGAGCCCCTGGACCGGACGGCGCACCAGCCGCGTCACCTCGTACGCCCGGCTCGACTCCAGCCGCCCGGCCAGCTCGCCGTCGATCATGACGGCGCCCGGCCGGGCCATGGACGTCAGCCGGGCCGCGAGGTTCACCGTGGTGCCGTACAGGTCGCCCATCAGCGGCACGACGGGCCCGTGCGCGACGCCGACCCGCACGTCGGGGACCTCCGTCTCGTCCTGGATGGCGGCCGCGACCGTCAGCGCGATCTCCGCACCGATCTCCGGCTTCTCCGCGCTGAACAGCACCTCGTCGCCGAGCGTCTTGACCAGGCGGCCGCCGCAGGAGGCGATGATGTCGGCGGCGGTCTCCTCGAACCACTCCACGATCCGGGCCAGCTCGATCTCCTCCAACTCCCGGCTGACCTGCGTGAACG
>JBOHBY010000421.1:0-4163 GCA_050698635.1 Spirillospora sp. | reverse complement strand
GTGTGGGGGTGGGGGGTTGGTAGGGGTGAGGGGGATGAGGGTGGACGGGTCGGTGGCTGTGGTGCGGTCGGTTTCGCAGGCCATGCAGGTGGGTTCGTCCGGGGCGTTCCAGACGTCGCAGCGTAGGCAGCGCCAGTTCGGTGTGGGGAGTTCTTCAGCGACCGTCACTGGTCTTCTCCGCGGTGTGCAGGCGGTCTTGCAGGATGCGTAGTAGCGCCTCGGTGTCGGGGCGGGGGCGGAAGCTGATCCAGTCGGTGCGCTTGCGGCGGCGTCGCTTGATCACAGGCTGTTCACAATGGTGTTGATGATCTCGCCCAGCTCGAACTCCTCCAGGCCCGCTCCGGCGGCGGACGGGAACAGCAGCGTCTGGTTCCACTCTTCGACCAGGTCGGCCCAGGGCTCGCAGTCGGGGGCGAACAGGACGAGGCGTTTGGCGCTGTTCTCCATGGTCGCGGTGGTGCTGCTCGCGTAGCCCCACTGCTCGAACAGGTCGTCCATGGTCGCCGGGACCTCCGGCGGGTAGGTGTGGGCGGCGCGTGACCGGGGGTCGCCCAGCGGGTGTGCCGGGGCGTCGGTGAACATGACGATGATGTGGCGCCTGCGGTCGAGGCCGCGTTCCCATGGCGAGGCGATGGCCAGGGCGAGCGCTTCGAGGCCGGACTCGGGGACGTCCCCGCCGCCGAGGGGGAGCAGGCCCCGGACGAAGGCGTCGAACTCGGCGGCCTGGTCGGGGAAGAGCAGGAAGCCGGTCTGCTCGATGGCGCTCTCGGCGTGGTCGCCGAAGTCGCGGAAGGCGATGACGCGGAGCCTGAGCTGGCTGACGGCCTTCCCCTTCTCGGCCATCGCCTCGTCCAGGCGCTGGTGGAACGACATCGCGCTCTTCTTCACCGCGTCGAGCACCGGCCACATGCTGTCGGTGACGTCGACGCACAGGACGATGTCGACCGCGTACTGCAGGTTGCTATTGCTCATGGGGGTGCCCCTTCTGTGTGTTCGGGAAGCCTGTGCTGGTCCGGATGCGGGAGGGGCGTGGGGAGGCCTGGCGGTTCAGTAGGCAGATGTTCGGGTCTCTCAGCGCGTCGAAGAACGTGTCGGTGCCGGGGCGTCGCTCCGGGGCGGCGGCCGTCATGCCCTCGATCAGCTCTCGCATGACGGGGGACAGGCGCTCGTCGGCGCGCAGCGGGGCGCCAGCGTCCACGGCCTCGGCCGGGGAGTCGGCGCCGGTGTCGTGGGCGGGGAGCGTGCCGGTGAGGTAGAGGTGCGTGATCAGGCCGAGCGAGAACACGTCGCAGCCGGTCGTCAGCCCGGTGGGGTCGCAGGGGGCGTCCGGGCGCAGGTAGCGCAGCCACTCGGGCGCGCCGTAGAGGGAGTCGCCCGCGATGACGCCGGGCGGCGGCGGCCTTCCCGACAGGTACGCGTCGTCGAAGTCGATCAGCTTGGCGGTGTGGAACGCGTTCGCCGCGCGCTGCTGCACCAGGACGTTGGCGGGCTTGAGGTCGCCGTGGACGACTCCGAGCCCGTGGAGCAGGCGGAGGCTGAGCACCAGCGTGCGGAGCAGGACGCTCTTGTTGCGGGTGTCGAGGGCGTGCGGCTTGGTGAGGGACGCGGTGTCCACCCGCTCGGTCACCTTGTAGTAGCTGGAGCGTTCGTGGAAGAAGTCGACCGCGAGTACGAGGTTTCCGGCGCCGACCGCGTCCGGTGCCAGGCGCTTCATGATCGATCGGTGCCGGTCCTCGAACTCCTCGCATTCGCGCATTCGGGCGCGGCGGCTGGCCTCGCTTCCGCCGCCGCCTTCGCGCGGCCGCTTGGGTTCCAGGAAGCGTTTGACGAAGTATTCGCGGCCGTCGCGTTCGGCGAAGGCCCAGACGCATTTGCCGCCGCCCTCGTTCGTCGGCTCGGTGGTGATGCGGTAGCCGTGGACGATGTCGCCTGCTTTCACCGGCGACCTCCGTCCGGTAGCGGCGGCATCAGCCGTTCGTAGCCGGGGCGGTACGCGTGCCAGGACCGGGAGCGCCAGGCGCGGAACTCCGGGTCCGGGAGGCGTGGGCCGGCCGGCCAGTGGGTGCGCAGGACTTCGTCGGTGCGGTGGGAGAAGGCGCCTTGCAGGTGCTCGAAGTCGCGGTAGCCGATGGCGACCAGGCTCAGCGACGCGTCGTCGGCGGTGTAGCCGGTGACGCGGGCGCGGAGCAGGTCGGCCCAGTCGGCGGCGTCCCTGGCGTCGCGGAGTTCGCGCAGCAGATGGCACTCGAAGTGGGCGGGCGTGTCGACGTAGCCGAAGAAGCCGTCGGTGGCGCAGACCAGGACGCAGGGGAGGGGGACCTCGCCGTCGGCCCGGTCGACGCGGAACGGGCGGTCGGCGCAGATCACGTTGGTCATCGGCGGGTCCTGGAGGAGCTGCTCCAGCGCGTCGGCCTCGTCGGTGTGGTCCCGGGTGAGCGCCTGGAGCCCGGTGCCGGGCGTCAGCAGGTAGGCGCGCGAGTCGCCGGCCCACAGCGCCTGGCACTCCAGGGTTCCCCGGCGCCGCCGGTAGCGGAGTGCGGCCATGGTCGTCGGCAGCTCGCGGCGGATCCCGCCGACGAGGCGCGTTGGACGGGTCGGGCGCATGGCGGCGAAGGATCGCGTCAGCCGGTCGTGTAGTGCGGTGGTGTCGGCGTCCTGTTCGCGGGCGGTCGCCGTTTCGCCGAACCAGGTCTCGGACGCGGCGCGCGCGAGCCGTGAACCGACCCAGGCGCCGGTGCGCGGCGCCCCCGCCACGGAGTCGTGGGCGATCGCGGCGCCCGAGCCTCCGGAACCGTCGAAGACGGCGATGAGGCCGGTGCCCATCGGCCTGTGGTGCATCAGGAGCGGCTCGGCGTCCTCGCCGGCGCCCGTGCGGCGTTCCGTCCAGACGCCGGCGGCCACCAGGGACGCGTCCTGGTGGTACCAGACGGCGTGGCCGGGCTCGGCCTCCGTGCTGGACGCCGGTCTCATCGGTTCCTCCCGCCCGTCATTGGCCGTCGTCCGTGCGCCGTACGCCACGTAGGCGGGAAGGGGGCGGGCCCGTGTCGTCGTGGGGCGGGCCGGGTGGTTCGTCTTCGGGTGGGCCGTCGTCCTCGGGTGGGCTGGGCGGCTGGGACGGGCCGGACGGGTAGCTGGTCTGCGGTGAGGTCGGCGTGGTCGCGTCCTCTGGATCGGGGCGCGGGGGCGTCAGGCCGCCGCGGACGCGGCTGACACGGCGTGTCCCGCCGAACGCGACGCTGGAACCGCCCGTCAGCCGGTCCATGATCTGGCGCTCGGCGTCGAGGTGGTCGAACGGCTCGTGGTCGGCGCCGGTGTGCTCGATCAGCTCCTTGAAGAGTTCGAGCAGCTCGGCGCGCTCGGTCGCCTCCGCGTTGGCGATCCAGTTCAGCACGCTGGACGGTCCCTCGCGCTCGAAGATCTCGGCCAGCATCCCCTCGGTGCCCTCGCGGCGCATCATCTCCAGGTGGCGGTCGCGGCGCATGCCGCCGAGCCGGGTCTCGCGGGTGACGTCGCGGTAGGAGCGGCCGGAGTTGGCGACCTCGTCCTCGTCGGGCAGCAGCTCGACGGTCGGGTTGCGCAGCCGCAGCGCCGAGTCGCCGTGGAAGTCGGCGAGAACGTGGTTCAGCGCCTCGTCCGCCTCGTGGAAATCGGCGATGTCGTACCTGCGCGCGACGGGCCGCAGCATGTGCTTGATCGGCTCGTGGAGCGTGCCGCCGACGTCGCGGATGCCGCGCGACACGACCACGGCGGGTTCCCCGACCCGGACCTGGACGACGACGCGGCTGCGGAACACGAACCCCGGATCGCGGCTGACCAGCGCGATCTCGAACGCCAGCGTGTGCTCGGCGAGCGTCACCAGACAGCTGTACTGGTGGACGCCGTAGTGGGCGGCGGGCACCGGCTCGCCGTGCCGGACGGTGATCGGCGTGCCCTCCCGGGGGACGAGCACGAGCGCGGTGCCGGGCGCCGGAGCGCGCAGCGGGGCCAGCAGCCGCCACACCGGGATCGGCCTGTGCTCGATGACGGGGTCGAAGGTCGAGTAGCTCGGCCGGTTCATACCGGGCCTCCTCAGGGTCGGCCGTTGGGGTCGTGGGCGGCGGCGCGACGATCATCGGGACGGGAGGCGCCGTCGTCGGGCCGGGCGGTCAGGGCGCGGCGCAGGG
>JBOHBY010000420.1:0-3953 GCA_050698635.1 Spirillospora sp. | reverse complement strand
CCGCCGGCAGCCGCCGCCACGACAGCCGCCCGCGCGCCCGCGCCGGGCTGTGGCGCTCCACGACCGCGCTCATCCTGCCGCCTTGGCCGGACGGTCCACGCTGGCCGGACGGTGCTCTGTGTGCATGTCGCGCAGCCGGTCCCACAGGTACGCGGTGATCTCGACGTACTGCCCGGAGCGTTCCAGCGCGCCGACGTCGCTGGACCGCGGACGCTCCAGCGGCACCGGCACGATCTCGGCGATCTGCCCGGGACGGGCGCTCATCAGCACGACGCGGTCGCCGAGCAGCACCGCCTCCTCCATGCTGTGCGTGATGAACACGACGGTCAGCCGCCGCTCCTCCCAGATGGACAGCAGCTCCTCCTGGAGCAGGCGCCGGGTCTGCTCGTCGACGGCGCCGAACGGCTCGTCCATGAGCAGCACCCGCGGCTCGACGGCCAGCGCCCGCGCCAACCCGACGCGCTGCTGCATGCCGCCTGACAGCTCGCCCGGCCGCTTGGTCTCGAACCCCGCCAGCCCCACCGTGCCGATCAGCGCGCGGGCGCGCTCCTCGCGCTCGGCGCGTCCGACGCCGCGCATCCGGAGCCCGAAGGCCACGTTGTCCAGCACGGTCGCCCACGGCAGCAGCGCGAAGTTCTGGAAGACCATGCTGCGGTCGGGGCCCGGACCGCGCACCGGCGACCCGTCGATGCGGATGTCGCCCTCGTCCCACGGGATGAGGCCCGCGATGGCCTTGAGCAGCGTCGTCTTCCCGCAGCCGCTCGGCCCGAGGACGGTCAGGAACTCGTCGGGCCTGACGTCGAGGTCGACGTCGTGCAGCGCCTCGACGACGCCGCCGTCCTGGCCCGTGTAGGTCTTGCGCAACCCACGGATCTCGATCATCGAACGCTCCTCGCTGTGGTGGTGCGCGCCCATCGGGTCAGCCTGCGTTCGGCCCACCGCGCGGCGGAGATCAGCAGCAGCGCCTCCGCCAAAATGATCACGATGGTGCCGTAGAGGAGCGGGGCCTGGAACAGGCCGCGGTACTCCAGGATCATTCCGCCGAGCGCGTCGGAGACCATGAGCAGCTCGACGATGACCATGCCGGTGACGGCGCGGCCGAGGCCCAGCCTGATCCCCGTCATGATCGCCGGCAGTGCGCCGGGGAGCAGGACCCGCGTCCAGACGGCCCGCTCGCCCGCGCCGAACGAGCGGGCCATCTCGATCAGCGCCGGGTCGACCTGCCGGACCCCGGCCCGCGCGTTCACCACCACCATCACGATCGAGAAGATCGTGACGAGGATGACGCGGGAGGCCAGGCCGAAGCCCACCGACATCACCAGCAGCGGGATGATCGCCGCCATCGGGGTGACCAGCAGGATGTTGAGGTAGACGTCCGCGAGCCGCTCCAGGGTCCGGAACCGGCCGAGCAGGATGCCCACCGGCACGCCCACCACGACGGTGATCGCGAAACCGATGACCAGGGCCTGGTTGCTGACGTACATGGCCCGCCACAGCTCCCCGCTGCCGAGCAGCTCGACGGTCGCCTCGACGGTCTCGGTGAAGCTCGGGATGAGCAGCCCGCCCCGCTGCCGGACGTACAGCTCCCACCCCGCCGCGAACACGGCGAACGTGAGCAGCTGATACGGAAGATTCCGCTCGGCGACCCGCCGGAGGCCCGAAGATCCTCGCTTCGCCGCGGTCATCGGGCCCCCTTGACGAACGTCAGATCCGCCGCGTCCTCGGCGGTCATGCCCTTCTTGATCACGCCCGCGCGGACGAAGAAGTCGATGGTGCCCTGGACGTTCTTCTCCGTCAGCGCCGCCGCGTCGAACAGCCGCGCCTTGGCATACCGGTCGGCGACCTTCGTCATCTCGGCGCCTTCCTCCTCCGGCAGGTACTTGGCGGCCAGCCCCACCAGGTACCGCGGATCGGCGTTGATCTTCGCGTGCTGGCGCGTCAGCGCGGTCACCAGCGCCTGCGTCACGTCCCTGTGCTCGGTGATGAAGCCGCTGTTGGCGTACACGGTCTGCGGGCGCAGGTCGGGCAGGCTCTCGGCGAAGTCGGCGATCTTCGCGAACCGGCCGCCCTTGGACTCCAGGGCGACGACGTCGGAGACCTCCAGCGCGGTCGCGGCGATCCGTCCGGTGACCAGCGCCTGGGCGCGGACGTCGGAGCCGCCGATCGTCAGGTACTTGGGCCGCTTGCCCGCGGAGCAGTGCGCCTTCACCCACTCCTTGACCATCGCGGTCGCGGTCGCGCCCTCGCTGAAGATCCCGAACGGGCTGCCGTCCAGCTGGTCGCAGGAGGAGATGCCCGGCTTGCCGTAGACGGCCCACTGGTTCCCGATGGCATCGGCGATGATCTTGATGGGGGCGTCGCGTTCGACCGCGAGCAGGGCGGGGCTCGTCGCCTCCGCCGAGACCGCGTAGTCGCCCTTGGCCAGCCCCTCGATGGACAGCTCGGGCTCCGCCAGCTCGACGACCTTGATCTTGTGGCCCTGGCCGCGCAGGTCGTCGAGCGCGGCGAGGATCGGCACGGTCGTGATGTCCGGTTCGGTGACCGCCACCTTGAACGAGAGCGTCCCGTCCTTGTTGGTCCCGGCCGCGCCTCCGCCTCCGCACGCGGCCAGGGTGAAGAGGGTCGCGAGCGCGGCCAGCCGTCTGAGATGAGTCCCGGCGTACACAGCCTCCTCCTTCAGATCACGCCGCTTGCCCCGGCCCTGCCCCGAAAGCCGAGGTAATCGACTAGGCAAACGTATGCCTGATGCCGCATCGTAGTAAGCGGTTACACCGAAGTGTCAAGGGCAAGGCCCAGGAAATCGCACCTGGACGCCCCCGATCTCGTTGTCGCCACCCACCACCCCATGCCATAATTAGGAAAACGTTCTCCTAGGAAGGGTGGCCGTGAGCTCACTCGCGGAAGTCGCCCAGGCGGCAGGCGTGTCGGTGTCCACCGCGTCACGGGTGCTGACCGGGTCCAGCCACCCCATCTCCGCCAAGACCCGCGCCAAGGTCATCGAGGTCGCCGAGCGGCTCGGCTACTCGCCGAGCGCGCTGGCCCGCGCGCTCGTCTCGCGCAGCAGCCGGCTCATGGGCGTCCTCGTGAGCGACATCGTCAACCCGTACTTCTCCGTCATCGCCCGCGGGGTGGACGACGTCGCCAGCCGCGCCGGCTACGTCACGATGCTGTGCAACGTCGACCGCCGCACCACCACGGAGATCACCCGGGTGCGGACCATGCGCGACTACCGCGCCGCCGGGGTCATCTTCGCGGGCAGCGGCTACGTCGACGACCCGCGGGAACCGGAGCTCGCCAAGGCCGTCCGCCAGGCGCAGGAGCAGGGCATCCACGCCGTGTCGCTCACCGCCCGCGACATCGGGTGCCCGGTCATCGCCGCCGACGCCCGCGCCGCCGCCCACGACGTCACCGACTACCTCGTCTCGCTCGGCCACCGCCGGATCGCGTTCATCGAGGGCCCGGAGGGCATGGTCGCCACCCGCCAGCGCCGGGACGGCTTCCTCGCCTGCATGAGCGACGCCGACCTCACCGACGGGGCGCAGTGCCTGCCCGGCGGGTTCGACTTCGAGGCCGGGCACGCCGCCACCATGCGGCTCATCGCGCGCCCGCCGCTGCCCGACGCGATCGTCGCGGCCAACGACGAGGCCGCCGTCGGCGCGCTCAACGCCCTGCGGCAGGCGGGCATCGACGTGCCGGGCGAGGTCTCCGTGGCGGGCATCGACGACCTGCGCGTCGCCCGGTTCGTCGGCCTGACGACCGTCAGCCTCCCGCTCTACGAGATGGGCGCCATGGCCGCCCGCCACATCATCGACACTCCCCCCGAGTCGGCCACCGCCCCCGCCGAGACCACCGCCCTGAGCCACCGCCTCATCCCCCGCGACACCACCGCCCGCCGCCGCGCCTGACCCACCGCATCCGCCGGGTTGACCTCTACCATGGTCGAGGTTGCAGGC
>JBOHBY010000419.1:0-2003 GCA_050698635.1 Spirillospora sp. | reverse complement strand
GGGTCGGGCGGCGGCTTCGCCGGGACGTCGGCGAGGGTCGTCATGAAGGGCCGTCCCCCCTGGCGCGCGGTGCCGCGAACGCGCCGGGGGCGGTGATCTCGGTGTCCACCCGAGGATTGTGTGCCGGTGCCCGGCCCGCGCGGGTGGCACCGCGGTGAACGCCCGACGGGCCGCGGATGAAGGCGCACGCGACCGCGTTGACCGGGCCGGAGGCCGCTGCGGACGCTGGCATCGGGCCGCGCCCGCGGCCCGGTCACCGGGCCATGCCCGCCCTGGGGGAGAGGTTCCGTGCTGAGATCGATGCTGCGGCTGCGCCGGCCCGCCGCCGTGCTGCTGCTGATGTGCTGCATGATGACGATGTCGCTGGTCTCGGGCGCGTCGGCGGGGGTGCTGTCGGGGAGGGCCGCGGGCCGCGCGGCGGCGCCGCCCTTCCAGATCGCGCAGGAGACGCTGACCCAGCTCGGCGACGTGCGGCCGGGCGACCGGGTCACGGTCGTGATCCGGTCGACGCTCCCGGCCGGGACGATGCTGCTGCTCAGAGACGTCAGCTACTGCCCGTCTCCGTACCCGGGGACGCCGGGGCCCGATTTCCACCGGCTGGTGTGCGAGCGGGCGGAGACCGACATGCCGCCGCAGTTCTACAGCGACCCGGACGGGCGGTTCGAGTTCAGCGTCACGATCCCCGACGAGGGGGCGAACGTGTTCCCGCCGACGGCGGACAGGAAGGACGGGTTCTCCTGCGCCCCGGGTCGCACGTGCAGCATCGGGTTCCAGCTCCAGTACATCCCGCGCGGCGGGGTCCTGACCCCCGTGTTCGACGTCGCCTCGCTGGGGTTCACGCCCAAGGAGCGGGGGGCCATCGTCGGATGCAAGCCGCCTCAGAAAGGCCGCTTCGTCGACGCGCTCGGCCCGCACCGCCTGACCGACACCGAGGTCAGGTGGACGACCGGGCGGTGCGGCGGCGGCACCCCGCAGGACCTGGACTACACGGCCATGGACGACGTCGAGGCGCGCGACTCCTTCCGCGACGGGCAGGGTCACATCTTCTTCGGAGCGGGCGGTGTGATGGCCGAGGGGGACAAGCCCGCGACGCCCGGCCGGACACCCGTGCCGGTCCCCGTGGCGCTGAACGCGCAGGTCTTGGCGGTCTTCGGCAACTACCCCGCGCCGTCGTCGGTGCCCGGACGCAACCGTCCCGCTCCGCTGACCGACGTACGGCTCACGGCGGAGCAGTTCGCCGACATCCTCGTCCGGGCCTCCACCGCGGCCACGACCGGACCGTACGCGGGGCGGCTGCTGGCGGACAACCCGCAGGTGGCCGCCATCGACGAACTCCAGCGGGGGGCGGTGTCGACGGCCGCCTACAGCACCCCCGAGGTCGGGCACTGGCTGACCTCCCGCTACCTGTCGGCGAACGCCGGCCCCGTCTGGAAGTACCCGGACGACAGGCAGTACGACAGGCCGGGCGAGGCGATCGGGAACCTCTGGCGGCTGGAGCCGCTGAACCCGGGGAACAGCAACGACCTCGTCCTGGCCGGTGACCGCGTCTCGCTCGGCAAGTCCCTGACGGGCGAGATGTTCGTCTCGGAGTGCCAGGCCGGCTCGCCGACGGGCTGCCTGAACTTCGTGCTGACCGACGCGGCGACCGCGGCGACGCTGCGGCTTCCGGTGGCACGGATCGAGAACGCGGCCGGGCGGTTCGTGGGGCCGACCGCGCAGGGCATGGCGGCCGCCGTGGGCGGCATGAAGCCGCAGCCGGGCGGCGGGCTGGCCGTCGACCCCGCGGCCAAGGACCCGGCGGCCTACCCGCTGACCTTCGTCGAGTACGCGTGGGCCCCGGCCGAGGCGCAGGTCGACGGGCAGTGCCGTCCGACCGGCACGCAGAAGGCCGTCAACGACGTGCTCTCCTATCTGGTGGCCAACGGCCAGGGCAAGCTGGCCGACGGGCTGGCGGCGTTGCCGTCCGGGCTGCGGAAGACGGCCGGCGACGCGCTGCGCACCGT
>JBOHBY010000418.1:0-8061 GCA_050698635.1 Spirillospora sp. | reverse complement strand
CCGAAGCGGAGTCCACCGGCCCGCTCACCCGTCGCCTGGTCCGGGCGCTGGCGGCGGCGGAGGCGGCCGGTGGCGACGCGCGCGGCTCCCAGTCCGCGTGCGTCACCGTGGTCAGCGGCGAACGGTCGGCCACCCCGTGGCGCGAGGTGCTCGCCGACGTCCGGGTCGACGACCATCCGGACCCGGTCGGCGAGCTGGAGCGGCTGCTGCCCGTCCAGGAGGCGTTCGGCTTGGTCGGCGCGACCCTCTTCGCGCCGCCGCTGGTGATCGGCGACCGGAGCGGCATCGAGACCGGCGCCGATGCGGCGAGCGCGGCGCTGGCCGAGGCCGCGGGCAAGCTCGGCGCCAACCGCGAAGCCGACCTCTGGCGGGCGGTGGTGCTGCTCCGCTCCGGCGCCGCCGACGAAGGGACCCGCCTCCTCGACGAGCTGACCGCGGCCCGTCCCGGCCTGGCCGGGTTCGTCGCCGGCCTCGCCCGGGTCGGCATCCTGCCATGAACACACCACAGGATCGCGTGTCCACTGAGCGGGTGCTGGAGACGACCGAGGCGCTCGTCCGCTGCGATACCCAGAACCCGCCCGGCCGGGAAGAGGCGGTGGTGGCGACCGCGACCGCGCTGCTCGCCGAGCGCGGCTGCGCCGTCGAGGTCTTCGACTCCAACGGCCGCCCCTCGGTGCTCGGACGCTACGACGCCGATGCCGAACCCGGGGCGCCGACACTGCTGGTCAACGGCCACCTGGACGTCGTCCCCGCGGCCCCGGAGACGTGGACCAGGCCGCCGTTCACCCCGGTGCGCGAGGGCGACCGCCTTTACGGCCGCGGCACCGCGGACATGAAAGGCGGCATCGCCGCCGCCCTGGAAGGGCTGAGCGCCTGTCAGGCCGCCGGGGTGCCGGTGCCGGCCCACCTGCTCTTCCACCTGGTCGCCGACGAGGAGACCGGCGGCCGGTACGGCACCGAGGCGCTGGCGAACGCCGGCCTGGTCGACGCGGACGCCTGCCTGATCCCCGAGCCGACCGAGCTGAAGGCCTCCATCGCCGAGCGCGGCTCGGTGCAGGCCCGGGTACGGGTCGGCGGCGCCGCCGGGCACGGCTCCGAGCCGGGCACCGGACGGTCGGCGATCGCCGACGCCGCCACGATGATCACGGCGCTGCACGGCACCGGCTACCACGACCTCCCGCATCCGCTCCTGGGCAGCCCGACCGGCAACGTCGCGCTCATCGAGGGCGGCGTCGCAAGCAATGTGATCGCGCCGCACTGCGCATTCGTCATCGACCGCCGCACCTTGCCGGGGGAGACCGCCGACAACGTGCTCGCGGGCCTGACGACAAAGATCGACGAGGCATGCCCGGGCGCCAGCTACGAGATCGAGTCGCTGGTAGAGGTGGAGCCGTCCGAACTACCTGCGGAGCACCCGTTCGCCCGCTTCGTCGCCGCGTCCGCGAACACCACCATCACCGGCCTGTCGCTGGGCACCGACGGCCGCTTCCTCCGCAACCGGCTCGGCATCCCCACGGTCGTCTACGGGCCCGGCTCGATCGCCCAGGCGCACACCGCTGACGAGTGGGTCAGCATCACCGAGCTCACCAAGGCCGCCCGAACCTTCGCCCGCATCTTCACGACCTTCGACCGCCACAACACCGGCCCCCGCCTTACCAGGCCGCGGTCCCGACCCTGCCCGGTGAGGCCATGACCGCGGCCGGCAGCGAGGCCCGCGCGGGCGCTCCGCGTCGACTCACCCCCCGGACCAGGGGCGTTCGAGTGTGAGGAGCGGCTCTGCGAACACGGGCGCCGGTGCGCCGGGGTCCGCGGCGACGGCCTGCTCCAAGCCGCGGAACCCGGCCGCCTGGTCGTCGGGACTGAGCTGGGCGAAGAACGACCCGGTCCGGAGGCGCAGCCGTTCGAGCACGTCGCCGCGGGTACCGGGGGACGGCACGGTGATCGTGCCGAAACCGGTGACGCGCCAGCCGGCTTCGGTGAACATCGCGATGACCTCGTGCAGGGGTTGGAACAGCGAGGCGTCCACCTCAAAGCCGCAGGGGAAGTACTCCATCCACCAGGGCCGGGGATGGTGGTCGCTGAAGTTCGCGCGCAGGAGCAGCCGCCCGCCGGGCCTGAGCACCCTGGCCAGTTCCCGGACCGCGCCCGGCTTGTCCTGGACGTGGTGCCAGGACAGGAACATCAGGGCGTAGTCAGCGCCGCCGGACGGCGTCGGCATGTCCTGGGCGGAGCCCGCCAGATACCGCACGTCAGGGTGAAGGGACCGCGTCTGCGCCACCTCGCGCATGCGCGTGGACGGTTCGACGCCGGTGACCGGTCCGAACGCCCGCGCCAGCGCGGGGGTGAACCTGCCGGTCCCCGAACCGACGTCCAGCCCGGCCAGCGGGCGCCGCTCGGGCAGCACCGCTTCGAAGGCACTGAGCCAGGTCTGTAACTGCCGCTCGGTGAGCGCACGGCCGCGCGCGTAGTCCTGGTACTGCTCGGTTTCGTAGTCGATCCGCCTCATCGCGCCACTCCTGTGCCTGCCTCGCTACGCATGAACCCGTCACCTCAATATATCGAATAGATATATCGGCTCGATATGTAGCGCTCGGCCGTACCGCAAGCCGGGTATCGCGGCGGGAAGGGACTTCGGGGGCGTCGAAGGACGACGGGGCGGGCGCCTGCGCGGCCATGTCACCGAAGGCGGCCGAGAGCCTGGAGTCCGGTGGGAAGGACTGCGCGGGAGAGATCACGAAACTGGGCCTGCGTCCGGGCGGCATCACGGCGGTCCAGGTATGGGGTGAACGGGCGCAGGCACGGCTGAGCGATCAGATACGACTGCGAGGTGCAGGCCTGATGCGGACCGTCTTCACGGTCACTCTGCTGATCATCGTGGTCGGGCTGCTGTACGTCACGGCGGCGGTGCTACCCGACGTCCCGGCTCCTATTCGCCGCCTGGCCCCCCGCGGCTGGTTCAGGTGTCGCGTTTAGCGCGGTCCCCGCGGGAACGGGATCGAAGACCAGCCGCAAGGTCCGGCTCCCCGGGATCGAGAGAGATCATGAGCGAGCACCAAGGCGACACCCGACGCGGTGGTGGCGCCCACTTGGCGCACGCGTCCGAGCAGCGGCGTGGGCATGCCGCCGGCGAGGGGACCGAAGGTCGTGCCGGAGGCAAGATCCCGAAGGGTCCGACGGAGTTGTCCGCGAGGTCGTGGTGGGGCGCGCTCAAACGAACCTTCGGGGAATACAAGGCCGACGATCTGAGCGATTGGGCCGCGGCCCTCACCTACTACGCGGTCCTGTCGATCTTCCCCGCGATGCTGGTCCTGGTCTCGGTGATCGGGCTCGTCGGCGAGTCGGCGTCGCGGGATCTCATCGACAACGTCGCGGACGTGGCGCCGGGGCCGGTGAAGCAGCTCCTCACCAGCGCCCTCACCGAATTGCAGCACGGACGGGCCGGCGCGAGCGTGGCCGCGCTTGTCGGGTCGGCGGCCGCGCTGTGGTCGGCGTCGGGCTACGTGGCGGCGTTCATGCGCGCGAGCAACGTCGTCTATGACGTGCCGGAGGGCCGCCCGATCTGGAAGACCCTGCCGCTGCGGCTCGCCGTCACCGTGGCCACCCTGGCCCTGCTGTCGGCCTCGGCGATCGCGGTGGTGGTCACCGGGCCGCTGGCCGACAAGGCCGGACACATCCTGGGGCTGGGATCGGCGGCGATCACCCTCTGGAACATCGCCAAATGGCCGGTGCTGCTGGTGGTGATCAGTTTCCTGTTCGCCCTGCTGTACTGGGCATCGCCCAACGTCAAACACGGTTTCCGGTGGGTCACCCCGGGCGGGGTCCTCGCCCTGGCGGTCTGGCTGGTGGCGTCCGGCATGTTCGCCGTCTACGTCGCCAACTTCGGTTCCTACAACAAGACCTACGGCAGCATCGCCGGAGTGATCATCTTCCTGGTGTGGCTGTGGATCACCAACCTGGCCATTCTGCTGGGCGCCGAACTCAACGCCGAACTCGAACGCGGCCGCGCCATCGCCGGCGGCCATCCCGAGCGCGCCGAGCCCTACGTCCAACCCCGCGACACCCGGAAATTCGACCAGGACGAACGGGACGCGCTCCACGATGCCGACCCCCAGTCCCCGGATCGCCAATAGAACCCGGCCAGCAGCCCGGGCGAGACACGAAACCCGGAAGCCGAACAACCTGCCGACCAATCCTGGACGTTGAGATCTCCTGCGAGAACCCTGTTCACCGGTCAGCGGCTGGGGTCGCGGCTGAACAGCTTCATCGACCAGAGGAAGCCGACCAGGGTGATGCCCACGGACCAGGCGACGGCCTGGTAGGCGCTGTTGCCGATGGCCTCGCCCATCAGCAGGCCGCGCAGGGTCTCGATGGCGGGGGTGAACGGCTGGTACTCGGCGAACCAGCGCAGGCCGGTCGGCAGGGAGTCGGTGGGCACGAAACCGCTGCCGAAGAACGGCAGGAGCATCAGCAGCAGGGGCGCGTTGCTGGCGCCCTCGGGGTTCTTGGCGACCAGGCCGAGCGCGACCGCCAGCCAGGTGAGCGAGAAGACGAACAGCGCCAGGAACCCCGCGGCGGCCAGCCACTCGGCGGGGCCGGCGTTGGGACGGAAGCCGATCGCCAGGGCGACGCCGACGACGACCACGATGCTGATCCCGATGGAGATCATGCTGCCGACGACGTGCCCGGTGAGGATCGACGACCGGGAGATGGCCATGGTCCGGAACCGGGCGACGACTCCCTCGGCCGTGTCCATGGCCACCGAGATCGCGGTGCTGGTGGCGGCGCCGACGGTGGTCATCAGGATGATGCCGGGGGTGACGTAGTCGAGGTACTGGCCGCGGCCTCCCGCGCCGCCGGCGAGCCCGTTTCCGAGCGTGCCGCCGAAGACGTACACGAACAGCAGCAGGAAGACGACCGGCATGCCGATGAGCTGCACCGTCATGGCCGGATAGCGCCGCATGTGCTTCAGCCGCCGGCGGATCATCGTCGCCGAGTCGGCCAGGGTGTGGGTGCGGACGGCGGTGTGGGTGCGGAGGGCGGTGGCGGTGCTCATCGGACCGTGTCCTTGTCCTTGGGGTCGCCGGTCAGGGTGAGGAAGACGTCGTCGAGGTCGGGGGTGCGCACGGCCAGCCCGGCCGGTTCGATGCCGGCGGCGTCCAGCCGGGCGAGCAGGTCGCGCAGCGAGGCGACACCGCCGTCGGAGGGGACCTGCAGCGTGAGCCGGTCGTCGTCGGAGGTGTCGAGGTGGCCGGTGCCGAGCGCGCCGAGCGCGCCGGTGAGTGCGGTGTCGTCGGTGAACCGCAGGGACACGTGGCCGCCGGGGATGAGCCGCTTGAGCTCCTCGGGGGTTCCTTCGGCGATCAGCGTTCCGTGGTCGAGCAGGGCGATCCGGTCGGCGAGCTGGTCGGCCTCGTCCAGGTACTGCGTGGTGAGGAAGATCGTGACTCCGCCGCCGGCCAGGTCGCGGACGATCTGCCACACGGTGCGGCGGCTGCGCGGGTCCAGGCCGGCGGTGGGCTCGTCCAGGAAGATGACGCGCGGGTCGCCGACCAGCGTCATCGCCAGGTCCAGCCGGCGGGCCATGCCGCCCGAGTAGGTGGACGCCGGTTTCCTCGCGGCCTCGACGAGGTCGAACCGCTCCAGCAGCCGCGCGGCGAGCCGGCGTCCCTCGCGGCGCCGCAGGTGGTGCAGGTCGGCCATCAGGACGAGGTTCTCCTCGCCGGTGAGGAGCTTGTCCACGGCCGAGTACTGGCCGGTGACGCCGATGGACGCGCGCACCGCTTGGGGATCGGCGGCCAGGTCATGGCCCGCCACCCGGACGTCGCCGCCGTCGGCGCCGATCAGCGTGGACAGGATCTGGACGGCGGTGGTCTTGCCCGCCCCGTTGGGGCCGAGCAGGGAGAAGATCGTTCCTTCGGCGACGGTCAGGTCGATGCCGTCGAGCACGAGGTGGTCGCCGTAGGACTTGCGTAGTCCGGTGACCGCGATCGCCGGAGGGGACGCGCTGGTCATGCTGGTGCTCCTTCTGAAGCCGCGGGTCAGAGGCCGCGGGCGGCGATGTCGTCCGCGGCGATGCCGCCGGGTGCTATTTCTCGGGCGTGCCGAGTTTCTTGCTGAGGGACTCCTGGTAGATGTCCGCGTAGGTGCGCGAGTCCTTGATCAGGTCGTCGCAGAAGGCGGCGACATCGTCGCCGAGGAGTTCCAGGACCCCGCGTCCGGCCGCGACGCCCTCCTCGAAGAAATCGAGGATCTCTGAGAGCAGGTTCCCGTCATGCAGGTCGGTCGGCCCGACCTTGAAGAGGTACTTCTGAATCTCCTTGTAGACGATCTGATAGTCCGGCGGGAGCGCCTTGACGCGCGCCATGTGCGCCCGCCATTGTTTCTTGCCTTCGATGATGTCTCGGATGCCCATGTCAGCCTCCCAGCCGGCCCAATTTCCTCGCGACGTTCCTGTTCAGCTGCGCGCGCCATCGGTCGCGATAGTTCCGGGCCCCTTCTCCACCGGCCAGCGCCGCGCAGAAGCCCCCGACGTCGTCACCCAGCACCTCGTGGACGCTCTGCCCCTCGGCCGCCGACTCTTCGAGCAGACCCAGAGCGCCGTCGAGAATCGGCATCAGGTTTCGGCCGGTGAAACCCGAGTAGGGAAAGAGATGCCCTTTGATCTCTTCCCATGCCGTCCGGTAGTCGTCCGGCAACACCTCGGCACGGGCTTCGAACGCCTTCCATTCCCTGCTGAGATCGCTGCCCGTCACGGTGTCCCAGAACTTCATCTCCCGCCCTCCTTGAGCTTGTCGATCCGTGAGGTGATGTACTCCCACTTCACCCAGAACGTCGCGAGTTCTTCGCGCCCCGCGTCGTTGAGCTCATAGAACTTGCGCGGTGGGCCCTGCCCGGACGGTCTTTTCGTCACCTGGACGAGCCCGTTCCTCTCCAGCCGCTGCAGGATGGCGTAGACCGTCCCCTCGACGACATCGGCGAAGCCGAGTTCGTTCAGCCGGCGCGTGATGGCGTACCCGTAGGTCTCCTCGCCGCCGATGATCTCGAGCACGCAGCCCTCAAGCGTGCCCTTGAGCATCTCCGTCACCTGCTTGTCCATGACCCCCCTCTCCAGCTACTCGGTGACACTGACTACCGGTACAAAGTAACACTGACTACCGGTACCTAGCAACACCGACTAGCAAGGCGTGTGTTCATGGGCGGTGGGCTATGGCGAGGGCGGTCAGGACGACGGGCAGGGCCGCGAGCCAGCCGGTGTGGGCAGCTTCCCAATGGGTGTCGTCGGAACAGTCCGGCCATCGCGGGCACGATCGGGGTGACGGCCAGCAGCGGACTCCAGCGGCATGCCCGCACCAGCGGCCGGATCAACGGCACCGCCGCCCGCGCTACGCGCATGGTTCGCTGGTCGGCGGCTCGTCGATCGCCTGCTGGGCGATGACCGGCATCCGGCGGCGCTCACCCGGCGGAAGCGCCGCCGCCACGGCCCCCTTGGACGGCTCCGACGCACACGGCCGCCAGCAGCACGGCACGGGTCCACGCGTCCGCCCGTCCGGGCAGGGCGCCCAGCGCCTCCGGCATGCCCTCGCGCCGGTCACGGAGGGCGGCCAGGTTCGCGATCACCATCAGGGCGGTGCCGACTGGGAAGGTGGCCATCGCGGCGGACACCGTGATCTGTGCGAGGTTCGGCAACCGGTCGCGCTGTGTCAGGACGAGCAGTGCCGTGGTCCGCACATGGCCGCCACGTCCTCGGTCTGGTGGGTGGAGAGCAGGATCATGCGGTGCGCTTTCCCGCGCCGTTCGGGCCGAGCAGCCCGGTGACGCCGGTGCCGAGATCGAGGTCGAGCCGGTCCAGCGCTGCGATCGGGCCGTAGCGCCTGCTCAGCGCGCGGACGGTGACGGTCGGTTCCATCGGGGTTCCCCAGGGTCGAGACGGTGACGTCGCAGATAGACGACGGCGGCGAGAAGGACGGCGGCGCCGCCGTAGGCGAGCTGCGCCGCCGGGCCGAACGCGCGCAGGTCGTCGCCGCCCGGCGCGGCGAGCCCCGCCACCACGACCGGCCATGC
>JBOHBY010000417.1:0-3977 GCA_050698635.1 Spirillospora sp. | reverse complement strand
ACCTCGCCGTCGCGATCGCCTGCCGTCTCATCGGCGCGGACCGGATCGTCCGGTTCCTGCACCGCCGCGGCCGCGGCATCTGAGCGTTCCGCGAATCAGTCGGCGGCTACGCGGAGCCTGGTGGTGTAGGGGGCCTGGCCCGCGCCCGCGAGGGCGGCGACCTCGGCGGGCCGGTCCATCAGCCGGTACGGGCAGGCCATGCCCCTCGGCGGCTGCCACAGCTGCACGGCCTTGATCTGCGGGTAGCGCTTCAGCGTGCCCGGGATCTGCTCGTACCAGCGCACCGACAGGGCCGGGTCGGCGAACCGCACCGACGCCATCCCGTTCAGCATGTACGGCTTGCGCGGGTCGATCCCGGCCTTCGCGCCGTCCGTCTTGAGCCAGTCGTAGAACGGCTTGAACGTGTCCTCGAACGACCGGAAGCGGCGGTTCTCCCAGACGCGGCCGTCGCAGAGGGTGCCGAGGTAGTTCTCCCAGCCGATCCAGTCGACGTACCCGTTGCCCGGGTAGAAACCCGCCGCGCGCGGGAAGTTGCCGGAGTAGCCGGTGAGGACCCACACCCAGACGGCGTTGGTCGCGCCGTTGCGCTCGTAGATGTCGTGGACGCGGCGCCAGGCGCGCGCGAAGTCGGCCGGGGTGCCGCGCGTCGCCGCCTTCGCCTTGGTGTCGGGTTCGTGGTCGAACGTCAGGAACACCGGTTCGCCGAGCGCGGCGACACCGCGTGCCTGGGCGGTCAGCGTGGCGTCCCAGCGTCCGGCGGCGATGTCGCTCCACCGGGACGACCCGGAGCCGGAGAAGGGACGGGACGCGATGTTGATGTGCAGGACGCGTCCCTGCGCGGCCAGCCGTTTCGCCTCACGGCTCGGCACCTTGGTCTGGTCGACGCCGTGCCAGAAGTGCACCAGGTCGAACCGGCGTCCGAGCCTGGCCTCCAGCACGTGCAGCGGGTCGATCCCAGGGCTGTCGCCCCACAGAACGCCGCACCGCGGCACCAGGTTCGAGCGCAGGACGCAGTCACCCGTGCCCGCCCCACGTGGACGTGGCGTGTACGACTCCCGGCTCGTAGCGGCTCCGCCGGACGACGTCGTCCGGGGCGCGGGACGCGACGTGGGCGTCCCTACCGACGGCGGCGGACGCAGGTTGTCGGCGGCCGGACGGGCACCGGCCGCACCGGGCCCGCCGTGGAACACCAGGACGGCACCGGACGCCGCCACGACGCCCGCCGCCGCGCCCAGCGCGACACGGCGGCGCCACCGCCGGGACCGGCCGGAACGCTCGGGTGGACGTCGCACAGGCAGCAACCTAGCCGTACCGCGACCACCCGCGCATCCCAGACCACTTCCGGACAACCCAGGCACACACGCCGTGGCCGCCTGGGCTCAGCCTCCGGGACGGCGCCGGTACCCGTACCGGCCGAGCATCGGCATCGTCACGGCCGTGACCAGCGCCCGGTGCACGGGGCCGGTCGCGTCGCGCCACGCCTCGTCCGCGCGCAGTTCGACGCGTCCGGTGCGGAACCGCATCGGGTTGCCCGCCACCTGATGGTTCGCGCTCAGCTCCACCGTCACGGGGTCGGCGAACGGCGGCTCGGCATCGTCCAGCCCGGCGAACTCGGCGATGCCGCGGACCGTCCCGGCGGGCTCGGCCGCGAAGTCCTCGTAGCGGACGCGCAGCGTCGGGACGCCCGCGCGGGCGAGCAGGTCGAAGCCGAAGTTCTGCGCGTCCCAGTGCAGGGCCGTCTTCCCCGGCGACCAGCGCGCCATGAACTCGCCCTCCGCCGTCTCACCGACCGCCTCGGGCCGCCGCACCGTCTTCGCCCACGAGTGGGCCACGGCCCGCGGATCCCGGACGACGTGGACGATCCGCAGATCGACGTCCGGGCTCCACCGCAGGCAGTGCGCCAGCGACGCCGACTTGCTGGAGTCGATCAGCACCCGCGCGCCGCTCACCTCGCGGACGGCGTCGTACAGCCGCGCGTAGACGGCGTTGTGCTCGTCGACCCGCTCGCGCAGGTCGTCGGACAGCCGGGCGCGGGCGAGGGACGGGATGAACCGGGTCCGGTCGGCCGACGCCTTCACCTCCAGGAAGTCGGCGATGCCGAACTCCGGCCAGCCGCCGAACGCCTTCTCCCCCGCCTTGCGCCACAGCGCGCAGTCGTGGAACGGCTCGCCGCAGCCGCAGCGCTCGCCGTCCACGACGCCGCGCTGCCACAGGTGGACGACCTCGCCCATCGCGAACGCGCCGTCCAGCTCGCCGAGAATCCGCTCCAGCAGCGTCGACCCGCTGCGACCGAGCCCGCCGATGAACAGCACCCGGACCCGGCCCGCGGATCGGCCCACGCGCTCGCCCGCCACTACCGGACGCCGGTGATCATGCCGGCGCCGACGGTGTTGTTGGTCGCCTCGTCGATGAGGATGAACCCGCCGGTGAGACGGTTGCGGCCGTAGTCGTCGACGAACAGCGGCTGGGTGACCCGGAGCGCGACCCGGCCGATCTCGTTCAGCTCCAGGGCCGTGGCCTGCTCGTCGCGGTGCAGCGTGTTGACGTCCAGGCGGTAGTGCAGGTCCTTCACCAGGGCGCGGGCCGTGCGGGTCGTGTGCTTGATGATCAGCTTGGAGCGCGGCGCGAGGGCGCGGTCGGGGGTCATCCAGCAGACCATCGCGTCGATGTCCTGCGCGACCTCCGGACGGTTGTTCGGCCGCGCGATCATGTCGCCGCGGGAGATGTCGATGTCGTCGGCCAGGCGCAGCGTCACCGACATCGGCGCGTACGCCTCCTCGACCGGCCCGCGCGGCCCGTCGATGTGCGTGATCGTCGTGGTGAGCCCGGACGGCAGGTGCACCACCTCGTCGCCCGGCTTCAGCACACCGCCCGCGACCTGACCGGCGTAGCCGCGGTAGTCGTGCAGCTCGGGGTCGGTCGAGGCGTGCGGGCGGATCACGTACTGCACCGGGAACCGCACGTCGATCAGGTTCCGGTCGGACGCGATGTGCACGTGCTCCAGATGGTGCAGCAGCGACGACCCGTCGTACCACGGCATGTTCGCACCCCGTTGGACGACGTTGTCGCCGTGCAGCGCCGAGATCGGGATGAACGTCATGTCCGTCACCTCCAGCTTGGAGGCGAACGCGGTGAACTCGTCCACGATCCGCTCGTAGACGCCCTGGTCGTAGTCGACCAGGTCCATCTTGTTGATCGCCACGACGATGTGCGGGACCTGCAGCAGCGTCGTCAGGAACGCGTGCCGCCGCGACTGCTCCAGGATGCCCTTGCGGGCGTCCACGAGGATGATCGCCAGGTCGGCGGTGGACGCGCCCGTCACCATGTTCCGCGTGTACTGGATGTGGCCCGGGGTGTCGGCGATGATGAACTTGCGGCGCGGCGTCGCGAAATAGCGGTACGCCACGTCGATCGTGATGCCCTGCTCCCGCTCCGCGCGCAGCCCGTCGGTCAGCAGCGCCAGGTTCGTGTACTCCTCACCGCGGTCGGCGCTGGTCTTCTCCACCGACTCCAGCTGGTCCTCGAAGATCGACTTGGAGTCGAACAGCAGCCGGCCGATCAGCGTGGACTTGCCGTCGTCGACGCTGCCGGCGGTGGCGAACCGCAGAAGATCCATGCTCTTCGCGGTGGAAGGCCCCTGGGCGGGCGTGTCGTTCGCGCTGGCCATCAGAAGTAGCCCTCCTTCTTGCGGTCCTCCATGGCGGCCTCGCTGGTGCGGTCGTCGGCGCGGGTCTGGCCGCGCTCGGTGATCCGCGTGGCCGCGATCTCCTCGATCACCTCGTCCAGCGTCAGGGCGGACGACTTCACCGCGCCGGTGCAGGACGCGTCCCCGACCGTCCGGTACCGGACGGTCGCCTCGAACTCCGGCTCGTCATCGCCGCGGTTGGCGAACCCGGTCTGCGCGTCCAGCAGCGACGTCGTCTGCAGCCGGTTCCGGGACGCGCGGCGCCCCTTCTCCTCCACCACCCGGCCGCTGT
>JBOHBY010000416.1:0-2253 GCA_050698635.1 Spirillospora sp. | reverse complement strand
GTCGTTGAACAGCGCGGGACGCCAGCGCGACCGCCGTGCCAGCCGCCCGGACGCGACGACCTCCCGGACGGTCGCGGGCACCCCGCCGCCCATCGGCAGCCGCTGCGGGACGTACCCGATCCGGTTCCAGCCGCGGAACCGTGCCGGTGGCGTCCCGTAGATCTCCGTCCGGCCCGCGGCGAGCGGGACCAGCCCGAGCAGTGCCTTGACCAGCGTGGACTTGCCGGCGCCGTTCGGCCCGAGGACGGCGAGCACGTCGCCGGTCTCGACCCGCAGGTCGACGCCCGCGAGGACGTCGCGGCCGTCCCGCCGGACGAGTCCGCCGGTCATCGTGAACGGCCGGGCGTCGGGGTGATCGGTCATCGGCGCTCTCTCCTCGGTCATGAGCACTCCAGGGCGGGACGCAGCGTCCGCAGGTTCTCGGCCATGATCGTCAGGTAGTCGCCGGACGCGCCGTCCTCGATGCCCTCGACCGGGTCCAGGACGGCCGTCCGCACGCCCGCCTCCCGCGCCAGGGACCGTGCCACCTTCGGGCTGGCGAGCGTCTCGGTGAAGATCGTCGTGGCGCCGGTGGCGGCGACCCGGCGCGTCAGGCCGGCCATCCGCTTCGGGGACGGCTCGTTCGCCGGGTCGACGCCCGCGACGGGGATCTGGCGGAGCCGGTAGCGGTCGGCGAGGTAGCCGAACGCGGCGTGCGCGGTCACGATCTCGCGGCGCGCGCAGGTTTTCAGGCCGTCCTGGAAAGCGCGGTCGAGGGCGGACAGCCGGGCGGCGGTGGCCGCGGCGCGCTGCCGGTAGCCGGGCGCGCGGCCGGGGTCGGGGTCGGCGGCGGCGAGCCGGTCGCCGAGCGCGGTGGCGATGCTCGCCATGCGGCTCGGGTCGAGCCAGATGTGCGGGTCGTAGTCCGACTCCTCGTGGCGGACGCCGTCGTGCGCCTCCTCGTCCTCGGCGTCCTCGGCCTCCTCCGGGGGAGGCAGCTTCCGGACGACGCTCGCCGCGTCCAGCGACCTGCCCTTGGCCTGCTGCCGGACGGCGTCGTCCACGGCCGGCTGGACGCCCTTGACGTGGACGGCGAAGTCGGCGTCCGCCACGTTCGCGACCTGCCGGGCCGTCAGTTCCAGGTCGTGGGGCTCGGCGCCGGGCTCGGTGAGCGTCCGGACGAAGACGTCGTCGCCGCCGACCCGCTCCGCCAGCCACGCCACCGGATAGAAGGACGCGACCACGACGGTCTTTCCGGGCGGGACGTCGGCGCCCGCGTCCGTACAGGCCGTCAGGCCCGCCGTGAGCCCGGCCATGGCCAGGGCCAGCGCTGCTGCTGGGAAGGCACGCCCGGAGGCGGCACAAAAGCGATGCACCCGCCGATTATGGACGAGAGTGAAAATGATTGTCAAAACCGTTCGGCGGCCGACCGGCCCCGATGATCAGACCTGGCCGAAGCCGCGTCCCAGCGCGAACCCCACCAGGACCGCCAGCGCGACGACGCGCAGCGCCCGGCCCGAGCCGTCCAGCGCGGGCCAGTTCAGGAACGCGAACCAGCCCAGCGCCACCGCCAGGACCAGCACCCCGGCGGCCGCGACCCAGCCGGTCCCGACCATGCCGACCACCAGCAGCGCGAACACCGCGACGAGCAGCACCCACCGCGGCAGCCGGTGCAGGAACACCACCGGCGTCGCGCTCCACCGCTCGACGGCCGCCCGCGGGCCCGTGCCCTGCTCACCTCGTGTCTCCACGTCCCCCAACGTACTGCCAGGATGGGGCGATGATCGCGATAACCCGGTACCGCGTGCCAGGCGAGGACGCCGGCGGCTTCGCCGAGGGCATGACCGCGGTGCTGACGGAGCTGTCGGCGAGCCCGGGCTTCCGCTCCGGCAGGCTCGGCAGGACGGTCGACGACCCCGGCCTGTGGGCCCTGGTCACCGAGTGGGACGGCGCCGGGCACTACCGCCGCGCGCTCGGCCGGTACGAGGTGCGGCTCCCGTTCATGACGCTCGCCGCGCTGGCCGTGGACGAGCCGGGCGCCTACGAGATCGTCGCCTCCCTCTGATCAGGGCGCGTCTGATCAAGGCGCGTCTGGATTAGGGGAAACGTCCGGGCAAGAAGCGTCCCGGACCGGTTTCGCGGCCCCTGTCCAAGGTCATCTTTGCCGCATCACGATCACGATCACGCCGTGCCTCAGGGGGAGAAGTGATGCGCCATGCCGTCCTGGTCAGCGGGTTGTGCGTGCTGGCGGCCGTCCCTCCCGTCCTCGCCGTC
>JBOHBY010000415.1:0-4694 GCA_050698635.1 Spirillospora sp. | reverse complement strand
GCTCCTGGACGTCTGCCATGCCCTCTACGGCGAGACGCTGGCGCTCGGACACGGCGAGGCGGACATGGCGGCGGTGGTCCACGCGATCGAATCCCGCACCGGCGCCCGACAGGACGTCACTCGGAGGCGGTCTCCTCCGCCGCGGCGGACGCGCGGGCCTCGATGATCGCCTGCTCGACCTTCGTGTGCCCGTCGGTGATGATCTGGACGACCTCGTCCGGGTCGTCGGTGACGTGGATCAGGTCCAGGTCCTGCGGGGAGATCTTGCCCGCGGGCAGCATGGCCTTCTCGATCCAGTCCAGCAGGCCGCCCCAGAACTCCGTCCCGACCAGCACGATCGGGAACCGGGTGATCTTCCTGGTCTGGACGAGGGTGATCGCCTCGAACAGCTCGTCCAGCGTCCCGAACCCGCCCGGCAGCACCACGAACGCCTGCGAGTACTTGACGAACATGGTCTTTCTGACGAAGAAGTAACGGAACTCCAGCCCGATGTCCAGGTAGTCGTTGAGCCGCTGCTCGAACGGGAGCTCGATGCCGAGCCCGACCGACAGCCCGCCGTTCTCGTCGCAGCCCTTGTTGGCCGCCTCCATGATCCCCGGGCCGCCGCCGGTGATCACGGCGTAGCCGGCGTCGTGCAGCCGGGCGCCGATGTCCACGGCCAGCTCGTACTCCTCGTTGCCCGGCTTCGTCCGGGCGCTGCCGAACACGCTGACCGCCTTGGGCAGCTCGGCGAGCAGGCCGAAGCCCTCGACGAACTCCGCCTGGATCCGCAGCACGCGCCAGGGGTCGGCGTGCACCCAGTCGGCCGTGCCGCGGTTGTCGAGCAGGCGCTGGTCGGTGGTGGTCTGGGGGACGGCGCGTCCCCGCAGCATGGCCGGCCCCTGCCGGCGCGAGCGGGAGTTCACTTCCGATGTCATGGACCCACGTTAGTAGGACCCTCCAGCCAGATGCGCATACGTTGCTCGCACTCGGCGATGAGGGGAATCTCGACGAATTCGTCCTTCGTGTGGGCGAGGGTGGGTTCGCCGGGTCCGTAGTTGACGGCCGGGACGCCGAGTTCGGCGAAGCGGGCGACGTCCGTCCAGCCGAGTTTGGCGCGGACCTCGGCCCCGCTGGACGCGACGAACGCCGCGGCCGCAGGATGCGTCAGCCCGGGACGGGCCGCGGCCGCACTGTCGGTGATCGACACCTGGAAGCCGTCGAAGATTTCCCTGACGTACGCCTCCGCCTCGGCCTCGGACTTGTCGGGCGCGAACCGGTAGTTCACGGTGACGACGCATTCGTCCGGGATGACGTTCCCGGCGACGCCGCCGCTGATGAACACCGCGTTCAGGCCCTCGTGGAACTCCAGTCCGTCCACGACGGGGCGGGACGGCTCGTAGGCGCGCAGCACGTCCAGGACCCGCCCGGCCGAGTGGATCGCGTTCGACCCCATCCACGCCCGCGCGCTGTGCGCCCGCGCGCCCGGCACGGTGATCTCGGCGCGCAGCGTCCCCTGGCAGCCGCCCTCGATCTGCGCGCCGGTCGGCTCCATCAGCACGGCGAAGTCGCCGGCGAGCAGTTCGGGACGCGCCGCCGCGAGCTTGCGCAGCCCGTTGTGCTCGGCCTCGATCTCCTCGCACTCGTAGAACACGTACGTGACGTCCCGCACCGGCTCGGTGAGCGTGGCGGCCAGGCGCAGCGCGACCGCGACGCCGCTCTTCATGTCCGTCGTGCCGCAGCCGTAGAGGCGGTCGCCGTCCACCCGCGACGGAAGGTTCCCGTTCAGCGGCACGGTGTCGAGATGCCCGGCCAGCACGACCCGCTCGGCGCGTCCGAGCTCGGTGCGGGCGACAACGTTGTTCTCGACGCGCTCCACCGCCAGATGCGAAACCCCGCGCAGCGCCTCCTCGACGGCGTCGGCGAGCGCCTCCTCCGCCCCGCTCACCGACTCGATGTCGACGAGGGCCGCCGTGAGCTCCGCCACGTCCGAGTACAGATCCAGCCCCATCCCCACTCCTCCTATGATCGCCGTCGTGGACAAGCCTGTACTGGAGTGCGCCGTCCGGTGGGCGCGCCCCGCCGACGGCGCCGACATGCGCGCCCTCCTGGACGGCGGCGAACGCGAACGCTACGACCGTTTCCGCCGCCCCGCCGACAAGGCCCGTTTCGTCACCGGACGGTTCCTCGCCCGCACCGCCCTCGCCGAGGCCACCGGCCTCGCCGCCGAGGACATCCGGTTCACCACCGACTGCCCGCACTGCGGCGGCTCGCACGGCAAACCCCGCCTTCCCGGCTCCGCCGTGGACTTCTCGCTCTCCCACTCGGGCGACCGCGTCGTCATCGTCCTCGTCGAGGGCGCCGAGGTCGGCGTGGACGTCGAGCGGGAGGGCGACCGCGACATCGACCGCCTGGCCGAGGCGGTTCTGGCGGCCCCCGAGCGCGCCGCCCTCGCGTCCATGGACGACCGGCGACGCGGCTTCCACCGCTACTGGACCCGCAAGGAGGCCCTCCTGAAGGCGACGGGCCACGGCCTCGCCGCGCCGATGACGGCCATCCACGTCTCCGCCCCCGACGACCCGCCCGAGGTCATCGCCTGGGAGGGCGAGGCGGCCGTCTCCCCCGTCCGCCTGGCCGACCTCACTCCGGGACCCGGCTACGCCGCGGCGGCGGCCGTCCGCACCGACCGGCCGCTCAGGATCACCGAGGTCACGTGTTGACGCCGTGGTCGCGCAGGATGTCGTTGAGGGACGCCTTGTCGTGCCGCTGCCCCTCTTCGAGGCGCTTGAGGATCAGCACCGCCGGGAGCCCGAACGTGCCGCCCTTGAACTCCTTGTAGCGGGTGCCACCGACCGCGACGCACCAGTCCGGGATCCGGCCGCGGGCGATCTCCTCGCCCGTCTCGACGTCGATGACCGGCATGGACGCCGACAGGTTCGTGCCGGACCCGACGACCGCGCCGCGCCCCACCCGGGCCCCCTCGACGATCATCGACCGGCTGCCGATCATCGCCTCGTCCTCGATGATCACCGGCTTGGCGTTGGGCGGCTCCAGCACGCCGCCGATGCCGACCCCGCCCGACAGGTGGACGTTCCTGCCGACCTGCGCGCACGACCCCACGGTCGCCCACGTGTCGACCATCGTGCCGGAGTCGACGTAGGCGCCGATGTTGGTGAACGACGGCATCAGCACCACGCCGGGCGCCAGGTAGGAGCCCCAGCGGGCGATGGCGCCGGGGACGACGCGGACGCCGTCCAGCCGGGTCTTCAGCGGGATGCGGTCGTGGTACCGGAAGTCGCCGACCTGTGAGCGCACCATCCCGAGGACCTTGAAGCTCAGCAGGATCGCCCGCTTGGCCCGCTCGTCGACGAGGACCTCGCCCGTGCCGGGATCGATATGGGCGACGCGGGCCTCGCCGGCGTCGATCTGGTCGACGGCCGCCACGATGGCGGCGCGCGCGTCGACGTCGTCCGGGGTGAGCTCGGCGCGCCGCTCCCACAGCTCGTCGATGCCGCCGGAGATCGGGCTGGTGAACGTTTCGGTCATGGGCCATGAGCTTACCGGTGGCCATTCCCCGGTACCTTCATCGCGTGGCTGTTTGGGCGAGGTTGAAGGCGCGCCCCGAGGAGGGGTCTGACCACGGTGGACGCCGCCGCGGCGGGCGCTGGGCGGCGGGCGTGACCGTGGCCCTGCTGCTGCTCGGCGTCGGCGCCTACGCGCTGTTCCAGCGGGCCCGCCCCTACCTGCACGGCACCGGCTGCGAGGTGAGCACGACCGCGGGCAAGATGCCGCTCGACCTGGAGCAGGGCGCCAACGCCGCCACGATCGCCGCGGTCGCCTTCCGGCGGCGGCTGCCGGAGCGGGCCGCCGTGATCGCCTACGCGACCGCGATCCAGGAGTCGCACATCCGCAACCTGCCCGGCGGCGACCGCGACTCGGTGGGCATGTTCCAGCAGCGCCCGTCGCAGGGGTGGGGCGAGCCGGCCGAGCTCCGCGACCCCGTCGAGTCCACCGACCGGTTCTTCAAGGCGCTGGTCAAGGTGCGCGGCTACCTCGACCGCGACCTGCACGACGCGGCACAGCGCGTGCAGCGCAGCGCGGACGGCCGCGCCTACGCCCAGCACGAGGACGACGGCAGGCTCCTCGCGGCGGCGTTCACCGGACGCGAGGCGGCCACGGCGCGCTGCTGGTACCCGCCCGGCAAGCGGACCGCGTCCCGCCGTCCGGAGGCGATCGTGGAGATGCGCCGCGCGTTCGGGAGCAAGCTGCGCGTGACCGGCCCCGGCCCGCTCGCTAAGGGCGCGCCCGCGAACCCCGGCTCCTGGAACGCGGTGAAGGTCACGAACGAGCGCTCGGGCTGGGCGGTCGCCGCGTGGGCCGTGACGCACGCGCAGGCCTACGGCCTTACCGAGGTCCGCTTCGCGGGACGCCACTGGAACGTCGACGACGGCCACGACGGCTGGACGGAAGACAAGGCCGCCCGCCCCGAGGCCGTCATCATCCAATAAACGAGTTCGATGTCCACTTTCGGCAATTCCAATGCCGTAAGTTGATCATCAGTGCGCTTCGTGCATTCATGGGCGGAACACTCGTGAAAGGGGTGGCTCCCATGTGGCGAACGCTCGCTCACATTTCCCTCACCGCGTCCCTCAGCGCCTCCATGTACGTGTGGCGCTCCCCCGCGTTGGAAATGTCACATTCGGCGGGCCCGCGCC
>JBOHBY010000414.1:0-1834 GCA_050698635.1 Spirillospora sp. | reverse complement strand
CAGGACGGGGTGGCCGTGGCGCTTGGCGTCGGACAGGCGTTCCAGCAGGAGGAGTCCGGCGCCTTCGCTCCAGGCGGTGCCGTCGGCGGCGGCGGAGAACGGCTTGCAGCGACCGTCGGGGGCCAGGGCACGTTGGCGGCTGAACTCGACGAAGGTCGACGGGGTCGCCATGACTGTGACGCCGCCCGCGAGGGCTAGGGAGCACTCGCTGTTGCGGAGTGCTTGCGCTGCCAGGTGGAGCGCGACGAGTGACGACGAGCACGCCGTGTCGACCGTCACGGCCGGGCCCTCGAAGCCGTAGGTGTAGGCGACGCGTCCGGACGCGACGCTCGCCATGCTGCCGCTGCCGACATAGCCCTCGAACTCGCTGGGCGCGGGGTTGAGCCGGGAGCCGTAGTCGTCGTACATGACCCCGGTGAAGACGCCGGTGCTGCTGCCGCGCAGCGTCCCGGGCGCGATCCCGGCTCGTTCGATCGTCTCCCAGGCCAGCTCCAGCAGGATGCGCTGCTGCGGGTCGATGGCCAGGGCCTCGCGGGGGCTGATCCCGAAGAACGTGGGGTCGAAGTCGGCGGCGTCGTGCAGGAAGCCGCCTTCGCGGGAGTACGTGGTGCCGATGTGGTCCGGGTCCGGGTCGTAGAGTTCGTCGACGTTCCAGCCCCGGTCGTCCGGGAACTCGGTGATCGCGTCCACGCCGTCGGCGACCAGGCGCCACAGCTCGTCGGGGGTGGTGACGCCGCCGGGATACCGGCACCCCATCCCGACGATCACGACGGGGTCGTCGTCGCCGGGCGCCGGGGATGCGGTGGGCGTCGCGGGCGTCGCGGGCGCCGCGGTCGTGCCGAACAACTCGTCGTAGAGGTGGCCGGCGAGGACGGCCGGTCGGGGATGGTCGAACAGGACCGTGGTCGGTAGCCGGAGCCCGGTCGCGGCGTTCAGGCTGTTGCGGAGCTCGACGGCGGCGAGGGAGTCGAAGCCCAGCTCCTTGAACGCGCGGTCGGTGTCGATGGCGCCGGCGTCGTCGTGTCCGAGGACCGCCGCCGTGCTCGTCCGGACGAGGTCCAGGAGTTGGGTGCGCTGCTCCGCCGTGGAGAGCGCGTCCATGCGCTGGACCGGCGAACCAGGCCCGGTGGCGGTGGAGGAACGGCGCCGCGCGGGCGCCCGGACGAGGCCCCGGAACAGCGGTGCGGGGGCGCCCGCAGCACGGCTGAGGGAGGCCAGGTCGAGGCGTGCGGCGACGACGGTCGCGCGGTCTGTGCTGAGAGCCGTGTCGAGGAGGGCCAAGCCGTCCTCGGCGGGCAGCGGGACGACCCCGCTCCGCGTCCAGCGCGCCTTCTCGGACTCGGCCAGCTGGGCCCCCATACCGCCGGACCACAGGCCCCACGCGATGGAGACGGCGGGCAGGCCGAGCTCGCGGCGGTGCTGGGCCAGGGCGTCGAGGGAGGCGTTGGCGGCGGCGTAGTTCGCCTGGCCGGGGCTGCCGATCGTCCCGGCGATGGACGAGAACAGCACGAACGCCGCCAGGTCCAGGTCGCGAGTGAGGCGGTGCAGGTTCCAGGCCGCGTCCGCCTTGGGACGCAGCACCGTGTCGAGCCGGTCGGAGGTGAGCGTCTCGATCACGCCGTCGTCGAGGACGCCTGCGGCATGGACGACGGCGGTGAGCGGATGGCCGGCGGGCACGGCGGCGATCAGGTCGGTGAGCGCGGCCGGGTCGGCGACGTCGCACGCGGCGATCGTCACGTCGGCGCCTTGCTCCGCCAGCTCGGCCGCCAGGTCCGCTGCACCGTCGGCGTCCTGGCCGCGGCGGCTCGCGAGCAGCAGCCGCCGGACACCGTGC
>JBOHBY010000413.1:0-1596 GCA_050698635.1 Spirillospora sp. | reverse complement strand
GCTCGTCACCAGGAAGAGCTGCGCCATGTCCGCGAACAGCTTGCCGACGTGCTCCTCGGAAAGGACGAAGACCAGCGCGGGCCCGTCCTTCTGGGCGCGTCCGACGATCTCCGACGAGCCGGCGCCGACGGTCATGGCCCAGGCGGTGAACGCGTAGAACACGCCGATGACGCCGACCGCGACGTAGGTGGCGCGGCCGACCGTCCGGCGCGGGTCGCGGCATTCCTCGCTGTAGAGGGCGGCCGCCTCGAAGCCCATGAAGCTGGCCATCGCGAAGCAGAACGCGGCGCCGACCGCCCCCGAGTTCGCCGCGTCCCAGCCGAGCGAGGTCGTCGAGACGCCGGACGGGGCGTCCGCGAGCTGCGCGAGGTCGAAGACCAGAACGGTCACGAACTCGACGCCGAGCAGTACGCCGAGGACGCGGGCGTTCAGGTCGATGCGCCGGAACCCGAGGATGGCGACCACCGCCACGCCGCCGAGCGCGACCGTCCACCAGGGCAGGTCGATGCTGAGCTTGGCCTTGAGGAAGTCGGCCGTGGTGAAACCGAACAGCCCGTACAGCCCGATCTGCATCGTGTTGTAGGAGATGAGGGCGACGAACGCGGTGCCGACGCCCGCGATCCGTCCGAGCCCGTTCGTCACGTACGAGTAGAACGCTCCGGCGTTGGCGACGGACCGGCTCATCGCCGCGTATCCGCCGGTGAAGACGGTGAGCAGCACCGCCAGCACGACGTACAGCAGCGGGATGCCGACGACGCCGGTGACGGCGAAGGAGGTCGGCAGCCCACCTGCGGCGACGGTCAGCGGCGCCGACGCGGCGACGACGAAGAACACGATCTCGGGGGCGCCGATGCGGCGGCGCGCGGTTCCGGCCACTGCGGGGGACGCGACTTCTTCGGGGACGGTCATGCGCGCTCCATTGCCGGAGCGGGCCCGGAGGGTATCGTTTGGGCCCGCACGAATAATGGTCCGCGAGGATCGTACGAAGTCAGGCGGGGCCGGGCAAGAGTAGATTCGCATCCGGCCCGGGACAGGGTCGTCAGCGCCGGGCCCCTTGGAGGACGCACGTGACCGGGCACCACACACTGCAAGAGACCGAGCAGGCCATCCAGCGGCGGCTCGGGGACGTCCCGCTGCGGCACGACGCGATGATGGCGGTGTCCAACATCTACCGCGCCGCCGCCGCGATCCGGCAGCACTTCGAGAGCTCGGTGCTGCGCGGCGCCGACCTGACCTGGACGGCGTTCGTCGTCCTGTGGGTCGTGTGGATCTGGGGCGAGATGGAGACGCGGCACGTCGCCGAGGAGGCGGGGATCTCCAAGGGGACGCTCACCGGGGTCGTCAAGACGCTGGAGGGGCGCGGCCTGATCGAGCGCGGCTCGCACGCCACCGACGGGCGGCTGGTCCTGCTCCGGCTCACCGACAAGGGGCAGGAGCTGATGCTGACCCTGTTCCCGGCGTTCAACGCCGAGGAGGCGTTCGTGGTGGAGCGGCTGACCGGCGACGACAACCGGAGCCTCGCGCAGACGCTCCGGTCGATCATCGAGCACCTGGAGGAGCAGGGCGACGGGCGGCGCGCCTCGCTGCGGGCCGAGT
>JBOHBY010000412.1:0-2527 GCA_050698635.1 Spirillospora sp. | reverse complement strand
CCCACGAAGGAGCACACATGGCACTGAAACTCGTCGTCATCGTCGGCAGCGTCCGGGACGGCCGGTACGGCCCCCATTTCGCGGGCTGGTTCGCAGAGCGCGCGCGGCGGCACGGGTCGTTCGACGTGGATGTGGTGGACCTCGTCGACATCGCGTTGCCTGCCGCCCTCCCGGCCGGGCCTGAGCAGTTCGAAGCCGGCGACGGCCGTACGTCCGCCATGGCGGGCCTCGCCCAGCGGCTGGACGACGCGGACGCGTTCGTTGTCGTGACGCCCGAGTACAACCACAGCTTTCCGGCCTCGATCAAGCATCTCGTCGACTGGCACCAGCACGAGTGGTACGCCAAGCCCGTCGGGTTCGTCTCGTACGGCGGGAGGGGCGGCGGGCTACGGGCGGTCGAGCATCTGCGGCAGGTGTTCGTCGAGCTGCACTCGGTCCCGGTCCGCGACCAGGTCAGTTTCGACCAGCACTGGGGGCTCGTCGACACGGACGGGAGGCTGCTCGACCCGGAGGGTCCCGACGCCGCCGCGAAGACGCTGCTCGACCAGTTGAACTGGTGGGCTTCCGTTCTGCACGACGCGCGCCGCGCCACTCCGTACACGACGGCCTGAGTTCGAGCCGGGCGCGCGGTGTGCGGATGTGATCGAGAAGCGGGGACGTAGATGCCGCAGGGATGGTTGAATCACCTTTTATGTGGCACTCGTCACAACGATCTTCCCCGTGGCGGCGGCGGTATCAGCCGGGCGTTCCCAGCGAACTGAATATTCCCGACATTCCCGTCACGGGGCTTCTCGACCGTGCCGCGGAAAGGTATCCGGGGCGGACCGCGCTCATCTTCTTCGGCCGCCGGATCTCCTACCGGGAACTGCGCGCCGCCGTGGACCGGTTCGCCGACGGCCTCCACCGGCTCGGCGTCCAGCCGGGCGACCGGGTGGCGCTGATCCTGCCGAACTGCCCGCAGCAGGTCATCGCGTTCTACGGTGTACTGCGCCGAGGCGCGATCGCCGTACAGCACAACCCGCTGTACACCGAAGAGGAGATGCTCCACCAGCTCGCCGACTGCGGTGCCCGTGCGGCCGTCGTGCTGGATCGTTCCTACGCGACGTTACGCGCGGTCCGCGCCAAGCTTCCGCTGGAGCACATCGTCGTGACGTCGCTGGCCGACTACCTGCCGGTGCCCCAGCGGATCGCGCTGAGGCTGCCGCTGGCGCGTGCGCGGCGGCGGAGGGAGGCCCTGACCGCGGACGTGCCGGGCGAGCCCGGCGTCGTCCCGTTCAGCGAGATGCAGCGGGCGCCGCTGCGGCCCGTGCGGCAGTTGGAGATCGAGCCGTCGCGGCAGCTCGCGGCGATCCAGTACACGGGCGGGACGGAGGGGCGCCCGAAGGGCGCGATGCTCACGCACCGGAACCTCGTCGCCAACGCCTGCCAGCAGCACGCGTGGGACCGCGCGAGCAAGCCGGGCGAGGACGTGACCCTGGCCGTCCTGCCGCTGTTCCACTCGTTCGGGCTGATGAGCTGCCTGGTCGCGCCGGTGATGACGGCCGGGGCGGTGGTACTGCTTCCGCGTTTCGACGCCGACCGCGTACTCGGCGCCATCCGCAAGTACCGGCCGACCGTCTTCCCAGGGGTGCCGACCCTGTACGAGCAGTTGCTCGACAGCCCGCGCTTCCTGCCGTCCGACCTGAACTCCCTGCGCATTATCGTCTCGGGTGCGATGAGCCTTGGGCAGGGCACCATCGACCGGTTGGAGCGGGTGGGCGCCAAGGGGCTCATCAACTGTTACGGGCTGACGGAGGCGTCCCCTGCCGTCACCGCCAACCCGCTGGGGGGCGGCGCACGGAACCTGACCGTCGGGCTGCCGTTGCCCCTGACCGACGCCGTCATCGTCGACCAGGAGGAGCCGACGCGGGTTCTGCCGCCAGGCGAGCCTGGTGAGCTGGTCGTGCGCGGGCCGCAGGTGTTCGCCGGTTATTGGAACGCGCCGCTCGCCACAGCGCAGGCCCTGTCGAAAGGGTGGCTCCGCACGGGTGACATCGCCGTGATGGACGACGACGGTTTCTTCACGATCCTGGAACGGCAACGCGACATGATCAAGGTCAGCGGTTTCAGCGTCTTCCCGAGTGAGGTGGAGAGAGTTCTCCGGCGCCATCCCGCCGTCCATGACTGCGCGGTGGTGGGCGTACCGGACGTCCGGCGTGGGGAACGCATCATCGCGCATGTGGTGGAGCATCCCGCCTACCCTTTTTCGGCGGACGAACTGCGGCGGCACTGCGAGCGCTATCTCTCGCACTACAAAGTGCCCGCCGAATTCCGTCCGCGTACGGAACTTCCACGCAACATGGTCGGGAAGGTCGTCCGGCGGAGGCTGCGCGACGAGGTCGTCAACTCGCCCGCGTAGGCGGAACCGTCGCGCGCCGGATGGTTGACTGGGCGGGTGCACACCGAGACCGCCCAGCCGGAACTCTTCACCCGGCTCGTTGACATCGGACGTGACCTGGCTGGTTCCGTGCCGTCTGCGCAAAGGGAA